>JBBRUO010000180.1:0-10215 GCA_038247725.1 Gemmatales bacterium | reverse complement strand
TTCCAGGGCAAGACCGTCCGCGCGAAGGGGAAGGTGACCGAGTTCCGCAACGCCCCGCAAATCCAGATCGACGACGCGGCGAACCTGGAGATCGTCGAGGCGAAGAAGGAGTGACGCCGTCGCGTCTGGTCGCCGGCGGGTGCCCGCTCCTACCGCTTGATCCGCACCCGCATCCGCTGGCCGATGAACAACTCGTCGGTGCCGCCGTCCAACTCCACCACGCATTCGACCGTCCGCACGTCGTTCACCTCGCCCGGCTCCAACACCATCGACCGCCGGCGGGCCACCCACTTGGCGATGGACACCACTTTACCCAGCCGCACCGTCGCGTCGGGCCGGTTGTCGTCCTGCACTTCGGCGGTCATCCCCTCCTTCACCCGGCCGAGAAACTCCTGATCCACCTCGGCCCGCACCACCAGGGGGCCGTCCGGGGCGAACACCACCGCCGGGGTGAACCCGCCGGGGGCGATGATGCCGCCCTCGCCGACCTGCACCCGCAGGATGCGGCCCGGCCCCGGCGCGAGCAGTTTGCACTCCTGGACCGCCTTCGTCGCCAGCGCGTAGTCGGCCTGGGCCGCGTCCAGCCGCGCCTGGGCGGCCGTCACCAGCAACTGCGGGTTCTCCTTCGCCAGGTCGAGCATGGTCGCCGCATCGGCCTTCACCGACTCGTCGATCTCGCGGATCTGCGCGTCCATCGCCTCCAGTTCGATGCGGGTCAACTTCACGACCGCTCCCTGCGCTTTCTTTTGCTCGATGGCCTTCTTCGCCGACTCGGCCCGTGCGGCGTTCGCCCCGGCCATCGCCTTGCGGGCCTCGAGTTGGTTGGGGAAGCGGTCGCGGGTCATCTTCGCCCGGTCCACGTCGGCTTGCAGGCCGTCCACCACCGCCTTCGCCTGCCGCTCGCGGAGGACGGCGGCGGTGTCATCGAGTTGGAGGAGCAGGTCGAACTTCTTCACCAACTGCCCTTCAGTCACGTCCACCGATTTCACCCGCCCGGCCTGGATCGGGTCGAGGGCGACCACCTGTCCGACGACGTCCACGCGGTCGGTGCAGACGACGTCCAACTCGGCCGGCGGCAGCACCGCCTCCGGCGTCGGGGCGGGGCGGTTCAGCCACCACCCGACGGCGGCCAGCGGCGCGACCAGCAGCAGGACCGCCAGCACGCGAAAAATTCCCGGAGACCGTCGGCCGTCGGACATCGTGACCCTCCTCGTCTTGGCGAGCGGGGGGCGTCAGCCCCCGGGTGATGGCGAAGAAACAGGGGGCTGACGCCCCCCGCTCGCCGAGCCGAATTCATCTGATGTTGTGCGCCGGGTCCACGCCCTGGAACGACCGCAGGGCGGCCAGCCCGGACACCAGCGCCATCACCAGCGTGACGGCGGCGGCGGCCAGCATGACCAGCGGGTGCAGCCGCACCTGGGTGCCGACGGCGTTCGCGCCCGCGGCCAGCACGAAGCACAGCGGGGCGGCCACCAGCAGGCCGAACAGCCCGACCCACATGGCCTGCACCATCACCGTCAGTTGCAGCCGCCACGTCGGGATGCCCATCGCCCGCAGAGTGGCGAACTCCCGCTGGCTGGCGGCCGTCGCCGCGTACAGCGTCTGGCTGGTGACGACCGCGCCGACCAGCAGGCCGAGCAGGGCGGTGAACCCGACGGCGATGCCGGCCTTGGTGGTGAACAGCCAGTGCAGGCGGGACCGCAGCGAGAACGCCTCGCTCTCGAACGCGCTCATCTGCTCGTACCGGGCGAGTTGGGCGACCACCCGCTTGGCGTCCGCCGGGGTGCGGCACTTGGCCAGCAAGTAAGTGCATTCCCCCGGCTGATACAGGCAGGCCATGCGGGCCGTCTCATACGAGCAGAACACGTACGGCCCGCCCAGCGACTTGTACCCCTTGACCAGCCCGACCACCCGCACTCGCCGGCCCAGCACCTCGGCCTGATCGCCCACCCCGCGGATGCCGAGCCGCCCGAGTTCGGACTCGTCCACCACCACCGTGAACGGCTCGGCCAGCTTCGCCAACAGGTCCGGGTCGTTCCGCAGCGCCTCCACCGCGCCCAGGGCGTTGCGGTCCAGCCGACTGCCGACGACGGTACACACTTCCGGGGTGGACGGGCGGCCGGCCGTTGACGAGGCGCGAGTCCACATGGAGAAGGTGATGATGTAGTGTTCGGCCCGGACCACCCCCGGCAGTCCGGCGACGCGGCCGATCCACCGTTCGGGCACCTTCTGGCCGAGGTCCACGCTCTGCACCGACGGGTAGCCGACCCACACGTCGGCGATCGCCCGGTCCACCGGCACCGAAGTCATGGACAGCAGGCCGATCACCAGCCCGCCCTGGACGGCGATCAGGATGGCGCTGAACGCGACGGCCAGGATGGCGGGCAGGAACCGCTGCCGTTCGTGCCAGATGGTGGCGAGGGCGAAACTCATGCCTTCACGATAGCAGACGCGGCCCGCCCTTGGGGTCGAAGTGGGGGAAAGCGGGGTACCGGCAGCGCCGGGAATGCCAATACCGAAGCCCAGGGGGTTTGGGGGATTTCACTCGAAGAACCTGGCCACCGGCGCGGTGTACCCCGGCAGCGCGTCGGCGAGATCCACGGCGTCGCCGACGTGGTGGATGACCTGACCGGACGCGCGGTAGACCGAGGCCGTCATCCCGTCGGGGTCCAGGACCAACACCGCCGTCACCCCGGCGGCGAGGGAGTCGCCAACTTTGTCGAAGATCGCGGTCCAGGTGTTCGACGGCGAGCGGACTTCGACGACCAACTCCGGGATCAACTCCGAGAACCCGTCCGGGGCCGGGCCTTTGGGCATCCGCTCGTAACTGAAGTAACACAGGTCCGGGCCGAGGACCCAGGGCTGCTCAGAGAAAGAAGCTGGGAAGAGGTTTTTCACCACAAAGGACACAAAGGGCACGAAGGAGAAGCAGGAAATCCCTCACGTGTCTTCCCTTTGTGTCCTTTGTGGTTCCATCCTGTCTTCAATCTCTGAGCAGCCCTGGCCGAGGACCGTATCCGGGTTCCGCTTCACGACGATGTGCGGGTGATTCGAGAGCACGCGACCGAGGTTGTTGTCGTCGGCGAAGTTACCCAGCAATCGGCCGGCTTTCAGGCAGACTTGTCCGTGACGGAGCGAAGGCATGACGGGGTACTCGACGAGGCGGCCGCGGCGCAGAATCGCGTTCGGGCGGGCGTGATGGGCGAAGAACTCTTCGGCCGTCATCAGGCCCGCCGGGGCGGCCGGCGGGGTCAACGTCGCGGTGGCCATGCGATTCTTCCTGGGATGGGTCCGACTCACTTCTTCTTCGGCTCCTCTTTCTTCTTCGGCTCCTCTTTCTTCGGCTCCTTCTTCGCTTCGGTCACGGTGACGGTGGCGGTCGTGTAGACGCTCACGTCCTTGCCGGCGACCTTCGCGGTGCCCTTCAGGATGACCTCCGCGGGACCAGTCGGGGTGCCGGCGGGGATGGCGAATTCGACCGCCACGTCCTTGCCGTCCTTGCCGATGGGCTTCAACTTCGGCACCGCCTTCGTCGGCAAGCTGACCGGCGCGACGACGATGTCCTCGGCGAACTTGCCGACCCGCTTCGCCGACAGTTTGCCCGTCAGCGTGCCGCCGGCCGCCACCTCGGGCTTGTCGAACGTCAGCGCCAGGGCGAACGGCCGCTCCGGCACCACGGCCACAGCGACCTGTTGGGCCACGTCCGCCGGCGGGTTCGGCATTCCCCCGAACGCGGCCTTCGTGGCGTCCAGCAGCGAACTGACGCGGGTCACGTCCTTGCCGTCGATCTTCGCGGTGGCCGTCACGCGGCCGACGAACGCGCCCGGCTTCGTGCCGGCTTTCGCCGTGAGCGGCAGGAACAGCGGCGTCACCGGCTGCGGGTTGTCGCCCGGCGGGATGGTCAGTTTGCCGGTCACGCCGTCCACGCCCGTGAACGCGACTTCAATGGGTCCGGCGAACCCGTTGGTCCGCGACACGCCGGTGACGGGGATCAGCCCGAACCCGCCCAGCGGCGCGTCCACGCGGTCCAGCCCGACGGTGACGGCGAAGTCCGGGGCCACCGGCACCACCGACAGGTGGTAGATCTCGTTCGGCCCGGAGACATAGTTGGTGTGTTCACACGTGATGAAGAAGTCGCCGTCGGCGGGCGGGCTGAACTCGAGCCGGACGTCGGCCTGCTGCGGGTTCGACTTGGCCAACTCCTTCCCCTTCGCGTCCAGCACCTTCAGGTAGACCTCGGTGTTCAGGGCGAGTTCGTAGGTGAGCGCCTGGATCACCACCTTCGCGCCCTTCTTGCCGGCGAACTTGAAGAAGTCGATGTCTGCCTTGGTCTCGAACTTGGCCGACACGCCGCCGGGCACGGGGATCGTGTTGGCCTTGGCGAGGTCGTCGTTCGGCTCCTGTTCGACGGCCTCCGGGTGGTCGTGGACTCGCACCGCCACCGGCCAGCCGCTGAGCGCGTCGTGTTTCGGCGCGACATACGCCACGTCGCCGACAGTGGCCGTCACGCGGACCGGCTTGACGCCGTTCAACTCCGGCCCGGCGAACCCGACGTCGGTCGCCTTGCCGCGCTCCACGGCCAGCGGGAAAGCGCTGGTCGCGCCGGGGAAGTGGCCGACCCGCAGGCGGTAGCCGTAGTCCGCCCCGCCGCGATAGATGGTGTCGCGGATCTCGACGATCACCTCGCCGGCGCGGGGGAACGTGTGCGTGACACGGGCGTCGGACTGCAAGCCGGGGGTGTCGTCGGCGTACAGGCCGGGCAGTTCGCGGCCGGTGCCGTCGTACAAAATGACCACCGGGTCGAGGAGCGAGCCGAGCCGTCGGCCGACCGCCTCCACGGTGACGCTCTCGCCGGCCTTCACCGGGAACTTGTAGAAGTCGGCCGCCTCATTCGCCGCCGCCCCGACGACCACGCACGGCACCGGCACCACTTGGGCCGTCTCCGTCGTGGTGTTGCCGGCCTTCTTCGCCACTTCGGGCAGGTCATCGACGACGAACGGCCGCGGGTTCGACGCCCCGACGGCGGTGGCCAACCGGAAGCTGTGCAGGCCGACGGGCGTGTCGGCGGGCACCTCGACTTTCACCTTCGGGGCCGCCTTGGGGTCTTTCTGCTCGACCAGGGTGGCCTTGCCGGGGAACGACAGCCAGACGCCGGTGGCGTTCGCCAGTTCGGTGCCGGTGAGCGCGGCCTCGACGCTGCCGCCGCGCGTCGCCCCGAAGGTGGCCGCGGTGGTGACGGTCGGGTACTCCTTCGGGACGGCGGGGGGGGCGGGCTTGGGCTGACCGGCCGCGTCGCGGGACGGCGGGGTCAGCACCGCGACGGAGGCCGCGACGAGGGCGAAGAGTGACGCGGAGCGGAGGGCGCGGCGCATGGGAAAGGCTCTCGGCAGGTGGGATTCGGCACGGGCGATCTTACCCGGCGGGTTCCGACCTGAACAGGTTGCGCGGTTCCCGTATAATGTCGGACGACCGGTTTCATCGTCCTCTGAGTGGGGTGGGCGTCGGATGGACAAGCAACAGATGCAGAAGATCCTGATCCCGGCGGCGGCCATCGCCGGCGTCATCCTGCTGGTCGGGCTGATCGTCGCCACCGGCGGCAGCAGCAAGCCGGAACCGGGCGGCCCGAGCGGCCCGAAGGGCAAGCCCGGCACCGACACCGAAGGGATGACGAACGAGCGCCCGCCGCTCGACGCGCCCGAGTGGAAGCCGCTCAGCGACGGGATCAAGTACTGGGACGTGACAGTCGGGGACGGTGCCCAGGCGGTGACGGCCGGCGACACCCCGATCATGCACTACACCGGCTGGCGGGCGACCGACGGCGTCGTGTTCGACAGCAGCGTGGGAAAGGGCGTCCCGCTGGACATGCCCCTCTCCCAACTCATTTCCGGCTGGAAAGTCGGGGTGCCCGGCATGACACCGGGCGGCATCCGCCGGCTGTTCATCCCCGCCGCCATGGGCTACGGCGCGCGGGGGTCGGGGGAGAAGATCCCGCCGAACACCGACCTCGTCTTCGAGATGAAGTTACTCCGGATCGGCAAGTAGACCCGAACCCCCGCGAGGCGATGGCCATGACCCGTTCCTGCATCGCCGTCGTTGCGGTCGTCCTCGGCACGATCGTCGCGTCCGCCGCCCCCGTGCCGAAGAAAAAGGAGAAACCCGTGAGCGAACCCTTCGAATTCCCGGCCATCGACGCGCCCGAGTGGAAAGACGGCCCCGGCGGCATGAAGGTGTGGGACGTGAAAGTCGGCGACGGAAAAGAAGTCCCGGCCGGCGCGACGGTCACCGTCCACTACGTCGGCTGGCTGGCCACCAACGGCAAGAAGTTCGACAGTAGCAAGGACCGGGGCGAGAGCATCAGCTTCGGCCTGCACCAGGTCATCAAGGGCTGGACCGACGGCGTCCCCGGCATGAAACCGGGCGGCATCCGCCGGCTGCTCATCCCCGCCGCGATGGGCTACGGTGCCCGCGGCGCGGGCGCGAGCATCCCGCCGAACAGCGACCTCGTGTTCGTCATCGAGTTGATCGACAGCAAGTAAACCCCCTCATCGAGAGGGCGAGGCTCCCGCCGAGTCGTGATTCTGATTCGCGGCTCGGCGGGAGCCTCGCCCTCCCGACATTCACCCGCCCCAAAGGACCAACCATGTTCCGCCAGTTGTTCGCCACCGTCGCCGTGGCCGCCCTCGTGTCCGTGGCCCCCGCCGCCGACGTGCCGAAGTTCCCGTCCCTCGACGCCAAGGAGTGGAAGAAGCAAGACAACGGCATGAAGGTGTGGGACGCGAAGGAAGGCAAGGGCGACGCCGTGAAGGCCGGCGGCACCGTCACCGCCCACTACACCCTCTGGCTGACCAGCGGGAAGATGGTGCAGTCCAGCAAGGAGTCGGGCAAGCCGTTCACCGCCCCCTTGGGCAACCTCATCAAGGGCTGGCAGACGGGCATGCCGGGGATGAAGCCGGGCGGCATCCGCCGGTTCGTCATCCCGCCGGAGTTGGCCTACGGCGACGCCGACAAGGGCGACATCCCGCCGAAGAGCACGCTCGTGTTCGAGATCGAACTGATCGAGGCCAAGTGATGGCCCGCCCGCCCGCGAAGAAGCTGCCGCCGGTCGTCCTCGCGTTCATGGCGGCCGGCGCGGTGGTGTTCGCCGCCACCGGCACGTTCGTGGTCGCCCCGGCGCTGTTCCCCCGCCGGCCGGGGGCATTCGCCGTCGCCCCGATCCTCGTGGCAGGCGTCCTGGGGATGTTCGGCGGGCTGGTCGGCGTCGGCCTCGGCAGCCGGCTGTTCATGCGGAAGTAGGTCCGCATGAGTAGGTCCGCCCCGCCGGGGCGGACTGTCCGTCTCGGCGAGACGGACCTACTCAAATCGCCCTCCGGAGACCGCGCGATGTTCCCGCTCTGGGCCGCCGGCGACGTGGACGCCATCATCTCGGACTCCACCAAGCGGATCATCGTCACCGTGGTCGCGTCGGCGGTGACGGCGGCGGCGGCGTTCGTGTTCGGCCGCTACTACGGGCGGTGGAAGGCCCGCCGCCAGTGGGAGTCGAAGGAGTTCCTGCACCGCGTCATCGTCTCCCTCAACATCTTCCGCGACGGGTTCCTGAAAATCCGCACGGTGATGGAGCGGAACCTGGACGAGATGTTCCTGAACCCGATCGCCGTGGAGATCGTGCAGAAGGCGGCCCAGCGCTGCACCGAGGCCGAGCCGCTCCTGGCCCTCCCGCCGAAGGACCGCTGGTTCGTGGTGAACTTCGTGTTGAACGCGGTGGCCGAACACTTCATCGCCGGGCAAATCCGCCAGGACGCCGGGCAACCGGTCACGCTCGTGAAGTATTCTCTGTTCCTGACGTGCGAGTTGGTCGGCGACGAGCGCGTCCGCAAGGTCCGCGCGATGCTACTGCGGACCGAACTGCTGGAGGATTTCCCCTACGGGCCAGACAACATGCCGAAGTTCGAGAACCCGTGGCACGCCGACCGCATCAACACCCTGCGAATCGCCGCCGCGCGGTACAAGACGGAACCGGACCTGTTCCTGACGCTCGAAGCCAGCGTGTGAGTCTTCGCCCCGAAGGGCTGAAAAGGAGCGCCCGCCGCCCGACTCCGCCATCACCCCAGCAGCCAGAGGCCCCACACGGTCAGCCCGAAGGCGAGGCGGCAGGCGGACTGGATGGCCACCCAGTTCATCGCCCAGCCGACGGTCGCGCCGAGGTCGCGCAGCCCGCTTCGCACCTGGGCCGTCACCATTCGCGCCGGGTTCACGAAGCCGAGAGTCGCCACCCGCACCGCCGTCCCCCGCCACGTCCCCAACCACGTCTCCGCCTGGTCGAGGTACTTCTCCGTTTCCCGCCGGTCGAACCGCCCGACACGGACCAGGAAGTACACGTCCACCGCGAACATGGGCACGAACGCCGCGACGACCGCCAGCGTCCGCCACCACGAGTCGAACACCTCCCCAACAGCGAGCGTGGCCTTCGGCCAGACGAGCCGCGAACAGACCCACTGGACGGCGATCAGGCCGAAAGCGGTACACACCGGCCGCAGCACCTCCCAGGTGAGCAGCACCTCGCGGTTGTCGCTCAGGTTCCCGATCAGCCGCTTCCGCCGCATGAACGTGGACAGGAACAGGCGGACGCCGTCGGCGTACACCTTCCGTCGGCGGTAGACGCTCAGCAGCAGCATCGCCGCGAGGTAGAAGTCGAACAGGTTGATCAGATTCCGGCCGGGCATGACTCGTCCGTGGCTCCGAGGGGGGGATAGTCGGCAGCCCGTCGGAGCGGGCGCGAAACTTCAGGATATCTCCAGGAATCCCGGAACGAATGGCTTTCGGACAGCGGGTTGTGCCGAATCTCCCGACGGCGCAGCTTTTAGTTGACTGCGCGATTTCACCGGGTAGGTTATAGTACCCGCCCATCCGTTCCGGTACGCGACCAGGTCGCGGTGGAAGCCGCGACACACACTGGCATCCCCCCTGCCTACCCCCTGCACGAGGATGCACACCATGAGCCAACAACTCGACACCGACACCGAAGCCGACGCCCCCGCGGCGGACGGCGGATTCCCGAACGACCGCCGCAAGCGGAACATCCCGGTGGTGGCCGACCGCCGCCGGGCGCAGAACGCGGCGAAAGCCCGGCAGGCGAGCGAGCGCCGCCGGCTCATCGACCCGACCACCTGCGAGCGGGACTACACCGACAACGAGACCGACTTTATGAAGGCGATGGACCGGTACAAGCGGGACAACCGCCGCCCGTTCCCGACGTGGAGCGAGGTGCTGGAAGTGCTCCACTCGCTCGGCTACCGCAAGGTGGCGGACCCGATCGACCTGCCCGGCGCGAAGCGGCCGCAACCCGCCGAGGCGGCCGTGTGATGCAGAGTTCCACTCGTTCCGCGAGCGGCGGTGCCGAGAATCGGAGACGCCCGCTCGCCGAGCGAGCGGGACACTTTCCATCGCGGATGGGCACCCTGAACGGGTTCCCGTCTCAGTCGGTCCGACTCACCGAGACGGAACGTGCCATCAGCGGCCGGTGCCGAAGGTACCCCGCTCGCGGTCGGCGGTGTGCTTGACGTGGTGCTGGGCGATCCGCTTGCCCAACAGCTTGATGAACCCCTGCTGGTAGTTGCTCTCCGGGATGTCGCCGGTCGTCCGTTGCGGGGCCTGCCAGTCGAACGGGTAGTCGTACACCTTCTTCTCGGTCTCCCCGGACTCGTACACCTGCACCATCATTGCCGCGTGCCCCTGAGGCAGCTCCCTGCCAAAGCCGGAGTTGTACAGCCCGAACTGGCTCAGGTTCACCTGGATCAGGTAGTCCGCGCCGAGCCGCTGGGCGATCTCCGACCGCTCGGTGATGTCGAACCGCTCCGGGCTGATGGACCGCATCCGGTCGATCTTGGCCGGGTCTACGACCGTCACCTTCACTTTCTGCTTGGCCGTCTCCTCCACCAACGTCGCGCCGATGGCCAGTGCGAGGTCGCGGTCGAGGGTGGCGAACTGCGGCTTGGTGCTCACCTCGGGCGCGGGGGCGACGAGGACGGCCACCACCACCTCCTTCTTGCCCTCCTTCGGCTCCAGTTTGTACTGGGCCGGGGCCATGCCGTCGTCCCGCAGGAACCAGAGCGTGGTGAGCGGGCTGCATCCCAGCCCGAACGTCAGCCCCAGCGTGGTGGCGATGACGGCCCAATAATATCGCTTCGCAGTGCGGTTCATCCCTGAACCCCCCGTAAC
>JBBRUO010000179.1:0-10230 GCA_038247725.1 Gemmatales bacterium | reverse complement strand
GCTCTGCTCGTACCGATACACGGTGCCGAACTCGGCCAGCTTCAACGGCAGGTCGCGGTAACTCTTCGGCACCGCCTTGTAAATCTGGATGTGGTGCGGGCAGTTCATGGGCTTGAGAAGATACCCTTCTTGACCGCTCATCCAGTCCTTGAGAACCGTCAACTTCGCACTAACATCCGGCGCGGCCTGATAGTCCAACAGCAGCACGCGGGCGTCCAGTTGAATCTGGTTCCAACTCTGGCGCGGGTAGTCGTCCTCGCCGGTCGGCAACTGGCCCTCGCTGACCGACTCGATGACGCCGAGGAACGCGGCCTCGCGTTCCGGCGTCAGGTGCCCCTTCTCCAGGAGGGTGTGCCACACGTCCACATTCTGGACGATGGGGTTGAAGTACATGGGTGGAAACTGCGCGTCGGAGTAGTACGGGAAGTGACCGCTGGTGCGGTACATGTTCAAGTTGCCGATGTGCGGGGTGTACACCGGGCTGTATCCGCGCTTCACCAGTTCCGAGCGGATGAACTGCTCCAACTCATGCCGCAGGGTGGCCCCTTTCGGCATCCACAGGATCATCCCCTGCCCCGCCACCTGACTGATGGTGAACAGCTTCAACTGCCGGCCCAACACGCGGTGGTCCCGCTTCTTCGCTTCTTCCACCTGCTTCATGTAGGCGTCCAGCGCCTTCTGGTCGAAGAAGGCGGTGCCGTACAGCCGTTGCAGTTTCTCCCGGCTGATGTCGTTCTTCCAGTTCGACCCGGCGATGCTCAGCACCTTGAACGCGCCGAGCTTGCCGGCGTGCGGGATGTGCGGCCCCCGGCACAGGTCGATGAACTCGCCCTGGCGGTAGAAGCTGACGGTGTCGTACCCCTTCAACCCCTCGTCGATGTGTTCGCCCTTGAGCTTCTGCTTCATGTCGAGAACGAGTTGCTTGCCGTCCGCGTTCGGCCGCTCGAACCGCTCGAACGGCTCGGCCAGTTTGACGATCTTCCGCATCTCCTCTTCGATCTTCGGGAAGTCGGCCTCGGTGATCGGGGTGGGCGAATCGATGTCGTAGTAGAAGCCGGTGTCGGTGGTCGGGCCGAAGGCGAGTTGGGTGCCGGGGAACAACCGCATGACGGCGCGGGCCATGATGTGCGCGGCGCTGTGCCGGAGTACGTCCAGCGCCTCCGCATCGCGGTCGGTCAGCAGTTGGAAGGTGATGGTGTCTTTGCTGGTTCCCCCCTCCCCTGGCGGGAGGGGGGAGGGGGAATTGATCTCCCGTTCCAGGTCCACGATCTCCCCGTTCACCTTCGCGGCCACGGCGGCGGCGGCCAACCGCTTGCCGATCCCTTCGGCCACCTCTCGCGGGCGGGTTCCGGCGGGCACTTCGCGGATCGACCCGTCCGGCATCTTCAGCGCGATCATCGACGACATGACTTCACCTGCGTGTGGGCCGCCGCGAGTTCCCGCCCCTACGGAAGACGGCCCGACGGCGACGGATGTTGACGGCTGGTACTGTACCCCCGACGGCAAAAGAGAGAACCCCGGCACGGCCGGGGTTCGCGGGGCGGTCACAGGTAGCAGTTCTCGGCGGCCGCCGAATACGTCCCTTCCAAGTCCACCGGTACGGACAGGTGGACGGTGAGCGGGAGGGAGACCGCCGGCAACGGCTGACCGACCGTCAGCGGTTCGGCCCACACCGCGAGGAGTCGCCCGCCTTGCGGCACCGGCTCGCCCACCCGGTAAATCACCGCGCTGGGGGCGGGCGGGGCGGGCAGGTCCGGCACGAGTTCGGTCGCCATCAGTTGCGGGAACGAGAACCCGATTGCCCGGCGATGCACGTCCACGAGCAAAAGGTGAATCCCTCCGCGGAGGTAACTCAGGTAGCGGGTGGCGTAATATTCGCGGGCCGCCGGGCGGTCTTTGTTTCGCGGCGAAATCAGTTCAATGGCCGCCACGAGTCGCCCATCTCGTTCGACTTGGACCGTCAAATCTTCTTCCAACGTGGCCACCGCGACCTCGGTGTCCGGCTCACGGTATGCGGCGGTCTCGGAATCACCATTGTCGTGGTGCCCGTTCGTCACCCCCACGTCAGGTTTGTGCAAGGTGCCGCCAAGGGCCAGCCGGGGACTTGTGCCGAGAAGCACCCGATACGGGTGCGGCAGCGTGTGCCGGAGCAGGGTGGCGATTTCCGTCATCCAGTAGGTGTGGAACCCGTCGAAGTTGTCGCGGTCGGTCCAGTCGTGAAGTGGCATCGATGCACCCTCGGCGGAATGCGGCCATTGTACCCCCGCCGGCAAAAGAGAGAACCCGGCACGGCCGGGGTTCGCGGGGCGGTCACAAGTAGCAGTTCTCGGCGGCCGCCGAATACGTCCCTTCCAAGTCCACCGGTACGGCCAAGTGGACGGTGAGCGGGAGGGAGACCGCCGGCAACGGCTGACCGACCGTCAACGGTTCGGCCCACACCGCCAGCAGCCGGCCGTCCGGCGGCCTCGACTCGCCCACCCGGTAAACGACCCCACACGGGGCGGGCGGGGCCGGCAGTTCGGTTCCCAGTTCGGCCGCGATCCGTTGTGGGAACGAGAACCCGAGGGGGCGACGGTGAACGTCCACGATCAGCAGGTGAATTCCGTCGCGAAGGTAATTCAGATAGCGGGCGGTGTAGTACTCCCGCGAGTCCGGACGGTCCTTGTTTCGCGGGGAGACGAGTTCGATCGCCGCCACGAGCCGGCCGTTCCGTTCCACCTGCACCGTCAAGTCTTCTTCGAGTGGGGCGACCATCACCTCTGCGTCCGGTTCCCGGTATGTCGCCATTGGCGAATCGCCATTGGCGTGCCGGCCGTTCGTCACCCCCACGTCCGGCCGGTGCCGAGTCCCACCCACGGCCATCCGCGGGTTCGACCCGAGCAACACTTGATACGGCGGCGGAAGCGTGTGGCGGAGCAGGCCGACCAGTTCTGCGATCCACAGGTGGTGCAGCCCGTCCCAGTTGTCGCGGTCGGTCCAGTCGTGCAGCGGCATGTCGGCGGCCTCGGTGGAAGGCGGGCATTATACCCCACGCCCGCAAATGCAACGAACCCCGGCAGGTGCCGGGGTTCGGGTGGGTTGCTGCGCGTTCAGCCGAGGCTCACGCGGTCGCGGTGGCCTTCCGCCGGCGGTAGCCGAGGGCTCCCGCCAGCGCGATCCCGCCGAACACCGCCAGCGTCGCCGGCTCGGGGATTTCGTTTACGGAACCGATCTCGCGGAACAGTTTCAGTCTCACGGCGGCGTCAAAGTCATTGAAGTTGGCCGCCGGCTGGGTGAAAGAACCCGTGCCACCCTGGATGTTGTTCTGGTAAAATGCCAGAAGCCCGCTCTCGCCGAGAATCGGCAACCCGTTGATGTTGTCGATCCCCGCCGCCAGGGCGTTGTTGCGCGCGATGAGGGTGTTCGCCCCATCGTTTTCCGACCCGTCGCCGGACACATCGATCACCTGCTTGAGACCGTCGAAGTTGTTACTCGCGAACAGGGGGACCGCGAAGTTGATCGCCGAGCCGGGGGCCGTAAGCCCACTAAACGGCTGAGCAGCAGCACCGATCGCAGTGGCGAAGGCCGTGGACTGGGCGGCGTTGGTCAGGTGCGTCCAACCGACCACCTGCTGCTGCTGAGTGGAACCCGACCAGTAGATGAAGTTGGCGGCGATGCCGCCCGGCGTGTTCGCGATCAGGCCCTGAACCGCAGCGCTGTTGAAGGCGTTGACGTATCCCTGTCGCTGGAGGTTGAACTCGCTGGGGCTCACGCTACCCGACACGTCCACCAACAACGACAGTTCCAACCCGACCTGGATCGGCGCGGCTTGACTGGTCGTGGCGAGGCCGATGGCGGCCACCAGACCCCAGATCATTCGTCGCATGATGAGACCTCCTCGTGTGCCGGTCGTCTCGCGGTGCGGTTCGGCCTACCCCTAGTCCGAGGTCCGCGGCGATGGATGTGACGACTGGCGGGTGATGGCCGTGGCGAAGGATCGCTTCGGCCGAATCTGCCACCGGACGGAGTGGCGAGTGTCAATTGATTTCACAGAGGTAGACCGTTCGTGTCAAGGAGAAATCTGCCCAAACGCGACTTTTCCGATGCCAGCGGAAAATAGAGTAAACGCCGCCGGGCGATTCGAGTTCCCACGGGATTTGATCGCGAAATTGCTACAATGCCCCCGCCGAACCCCTCTTCCCGTCTCGGAGTTCTCACCGATGTTGCCGCTGACCGACCGCCGCGCGTTCCTCCGCACCGCCGCCGGGGCCGCCGCCCTCACGGCGTTCCCGGCCCTCGCCCCGACCGTTCGGGCCGCCGACAAGGCCCCGCTGTTCAAGATCTCCCTGGCCCAGTGGTCGCTGCACCGGGCGTTCTTCGGGCAGGGCAAAGTGGCGAAGCTCGAGCCGCTCCAGTTCGCCGCCATCAGCAAGAAGGACTACGGCATCGAGGCCGTGGAGTACGTCAACCAGTTCTACAAGGCCCAGAAGAAGGACGACGCCTACCTGAAGGACCTGAAGAAGGTGGCCGACGACAACGGCGTCGTCAGTGTCCTCATCATGTGCGACGGGGAAGGGGCGCTGGGCGACGCCGACGCGAAGAAGCGGGCGACGGCCGTGTCCAACCACTACCGGTGGGTGGAGTGGGCGAAGGCGCTGGGCTGCCACAGCATCCGCGTGAACGCCAGCAGCAGCGGCACCTACGAGGAGCAGATCGACCGGGCCGCCGACGGGCTGGCTCAGTTGACCGCGTTCGCGGCGAAGATGGGGATCGGCGTCATCGTCGAGAACCACGGCGGGCTGAGCAGCAACGGCGAGTGGCTGGCGGCGGTGATGAAGAAAGTGGACCACAAGATGTGCGGGACGCTGCCGGACTTCGGCAACTTCAACCTGGGCGGCGGCAAGACCTACGACCGCTACAAGGGGGTGGCCGAGTTGATGCCGTTCGCCAAGGGCGTGAGCGCGAAGTCGCACAACTTCGACGACAAGGGGAACGAGACGGCGACGGACTACCGCAAGATGCTGGAAATCGTCCTGAAGAAGTTCAAGTACAGCGGGTTCATCGGCATCGAGTACGAGGGCGGCAAGCTGAGCGAGCCGGAGGGCATCCGGGCGACGAAGAAGCTGCTGGAAACCGTGCGGGACGAGATGGCGAAGTAATGCCGCGAGCGAGGAGTTGATCCACGAACCCGCCGAGGCGGTCCCATCGCGTTGAGGAGTTGCCGCTTCTTCCCACCTCCCCTCGTTGAGGGGAGGTCGGTCGCGGGACGCGACCGGGAGGGGAGATTTATTCTGCGTGTTAGCCCGCCGCGTCAGCAAGGGACCTACTGCTGAGGGCCGGGTGTGACCGTGTGCCCATTGCCTCACTCCCTTCCCGGCGGCTTCGCCGCCGACCTCCCCTCAACGAGGGGAGGTGGGTTGCGTTCCCCGCACGGCACACGATGGGACAGCGTTGATGGGTTCATGTTTAGCTCAAAGCTCACGGCTCTTCGCCCACGGCTCAATGCCACAGGAGATCGCAAATGCCACTCTACGAATACGAGTTCGTGCTGCCGGACGGGTCGGGCGGGGAGCGGTTCGAGGTCATCCAGCGGATGGCCGACGAGCCGCTGACCGCGCACCCGGACACCGGGGCGGCGTGCCGCCGGGTGCTGGCCGCGCCGAACGCCCCGCGGACGTGGACCGACGCGCACGCCAAGGCCGCCACCAGCGACAGTAGCCTGGAGCGGAAGGGGTTCACCAAGTACGTGAAGGGCGGCAACGGGCAGTACAAGAAGCTGTTCGGGAGCGGCCCGGACGGCATCTCCAAGCCGTCGGGGGATTGAGAATGGAGGATGAGGGATGGCGAAAGAAGCGAAGCCGTAGCGACTTCTTCTTTCGCCATCCCTCATCCTCCATTCCCTTTTACTCCTCGATCGGCTCCTTCACCAGTTGCAGGTAGAAGGTGGTCTTCTTCTCCTCGATCTTGGCGGCGAGCAGTTCCTCGGCCTCCGCCTTCTGCGCGAACGGGAACACGCCGACCCGCTTGCCGCCGTTGTCGAAGACGATCCACACGGCCTTCTGGCGGACCTCCTTGACGGCCCGCGTCCGCTTCTTGGCCGGCGCTTTCACCTTGGCCGGTGCCTTCTTCGCTTTGGCCTTGGCCTTCTTCTTCGGTTTGGGCGAGTCCTCGTCGTCGTCGTCGTCGCCCGCGTCCTCGGCTTCGGCTTCGGCTTCGGCTTCCGGGTCCGCCTCGGCGTCCCCGTCCTCCACCTCGGCTTCTTCGTCCTCCGCGTCCTCGTCCTCGTCCTCGTCTTCGACCTCCTCGTCCTTCACCGCCTCCTCGCCCTCCCGCGCCTCGACCGCGTCGGCCTCCCGCCGCAAGTCCATTCGGCTTCGTCCGCCCCCGCCACGACGACCGGCCATGCCCCCCTCCTCGCCGAATACCCGGCAACAACGGAACGAAAGTTCGGATTCCACAACTTACGTCGCGCGGCCTGGGCCGACAAGGGCGGAAGGGATTGCCGGCGGAATCCGGGGGCGAACTCCGCCGCTTCCCCCATTTTCCCTCATGCGATCCGCCCACTTCTGCCGATACCAGACCAATTTCTCACTCCCGACACTTCGCACGGAAGCGAACCCATGTTCCCGTCCTTCGACGACACCGACGCCCCCGTTTCCGTGGACCGCTGGGCCGTCCGCCTTGACGAGCCGGCCGCCAGTCCCCCCGTCGCCTCCCCGCCCGAGGACGACTCGGACGACCCGCCGTTCCTGCCGTTCACGCTCGACATCCCGAACGTCGAGTACCAGCCCCGGTTGAGCCGATTCGGCGAGGCCGCGTAAACTGTCCGGGCGATTCCTTCCCGCGAGAGGAACCCCCGATGGCCGACCACCGCGACCAGATCGACGAGCTGCTCGAACGGGCCGACGAACTCGACCACGGCACCGCCCAACTCGCCCTCACCGAACAGGCGGTGGCGCTGGCCGACGCCCACCGGGACGAGGATTACGGGTACAAGGCGCGGATGGATCTCGTGTCCGCCGGCGTCTTCTCCGGCCGCACCGACCTGGCCATGATCGCCTTCTCGTGGGTGCTGGCCAAGCACGACGCCGACCCGCAGCGGTTCGAGGAAGGCCAACTCCTGTGGATGTACAAGTGGGTGCTGGAAGGGGTGGCGGATTACCCCAGCATCCCGAAGGCGGACATCGACGAACTGTTCGCCGACATGAAGACGCGGTACGAGGCCGACGGCAGCACCCTGCACGCCTACTGGGGCATCCGGCGGAACATCGCCATCCTGGATGGCGACCTGGACGCGGCCCTGGAAGCCAACGAGAAGTTACAAGAGACCGACCGCGACCACCTGAGCAACTGCCACGCCTGCGTGCAGGACGAGTCGGTCGAATACTACACGTTCGTCGGTGACGACGAGCAGGCGGTGGAGGCGGCCAAACCCATCTTCAAGGGCAAATTGACCTGCGGCGAGGTGCCCGAACGGACCTACGCCTGCGTGCAACTGCCGCTGCTCCGCCTGGGCAAGCCGGCCGACGCGATGGCCCACTACAAGACCGGCTACCGGAAGATCAACTTCAACCCGAAGTTTCTCCGGCACAAGGCCATGTACCTGACCGCGCTGACGCTGACCGAAAACCTCGACCGCGCGGTGAAGCTGCTCGACCGACACCTGCCGGAGTGCCTGAACGCCGCCAGCCCGCTGTGGCGGTTCGAGTTCCTGCTGGCCGCGCGGGTGCTGTGCGAACGGCTGACGCAGAAGGGGCAGACCGCGTTGCCGATCCGTATCCCGGACAAGCTCACCGTACTGAAGGATCAGCCCGCCCCGGTGCCGGTGTTCACCGCCTGGCTCGACGGCGAACTGGCGGAGTTGGCTCGGCCGTTCGACGCCCGTAACGGCAACACCCACTTCGCCGAGAAGGTCGCCGGCTTCCGCGAGCTGTTCCGGCACGCCAAACCCTGCCCGGTCAAGTGACGACACCGGCGGCCGACTCCCAGGTGGGGGCCGGCCGCCGGTGTCGTTGAAAACGGGTCGCTCGCTCAGCCGACGCTCAACCCGCGGTTGAACATGGGCAGGAAGCCGGGGAACTCGCGGAGGCTGGCCCCGAGCATCGGCGACAGCACCTTCACCTTCGGCGCGGTGCCGGTGCCACTGGCGGCGATCACTTCCGACACCCCGTCGCCGTCGATGTCTTGCAGGGCGACGCGGACGCCGGTGTCCCCTTCGAGGGCGGTGTACTCGGCCTTCATCGTGTCCCCCTGGAACACCCGCACGGTGCCCGGCCCGGTGCCCGCCTTGCCGGCGACGATCTCCGCCTTGCCGTCGCCGGTCACGTCGCCGACGGCCACGCTGACGCCGCCGGTGTAGTTCGGCAGGAAGGCGTACATGTTCACCAGCGTGCTGTCGTCCTTGCCGCTGAAGGCCTTGACCTGCGGCGTCTGGCCGGCCTTCTTGCCCACGACGATATCCCCCTTGCCGTCGCCGTTGATGTCGCCGACGGCCACGCTGATGCCGCCGCGGAAGCTGGTCTCGAAGGCGAAGTAGTTCTTCACCGCCGGGGCCTTGGCGTTCAAGGTGCCGCCGGCGGTCGGGAACAGGGTGGTGCCGCTGAACATCTTCACGTGCGGGGCGCTGCCGATGCCGGCCCCAGTGACGATGTCCGCCCGGCCGTCGCCGTTCACGTCGCCGACGGCCACGCTGACGCCGCCGGTGAACGTGACCGAGTACGGCATCAGGGTGCCGAGTTCGCGGAGGTTCACCCCGTCGAACACCTTCACTTGCGGGGTGAGGCCGCGGCCGGCCCCGACGACGATGTCTTCCACCCCGTCCCCGGTCACGTCGCCGGTGGCCACCGTCACCGCGCCGGTGTACCCGCGGCCGAACGGGTTGATGATGCCGAGCAGGGCGTTGGTCTTGGCGTCGTAGACGTTCACCTGGGCGGTGCCGCCGCCCTCGGTGCCGACGGCGAACCGGCCGCGCGGCTCGGCCAGCAGCGGCTTGGCCACCTGTCCGGTGTGGGCCGGCGCGGTCGCCAGCGGCTGGGACCACACTTCCTCGCCGAAGGTCGAGATCGATGGCGTCTCACGCGATTCCAACTGTTCGGCGTGGATGGCCACGCGGGTGAAGTGGGAGTTCGAGACGGCGGACGGGGTCGAGTTGAAGCGACGAACCATGTCGCACCTCCGAAAATGGGCATCCGTGCCACGGCTGCCGACTGATCGGCTGCCGGTTCGGGTGAGTTGTGGATTTTGCTCTTGATTTCCGTCCTGGGAACGAACTCAGCCACCCGGCTTGCGCGAAAACCGCCGGTTCGGGTCGAAATCCCCCGACCACCCGCTACAGTAACCAATCTTGTAATTTCCCCCGCCGGCTTCGGTCGGCGGTGACTTTCCCGAAGAATGAAGGAGCCGATCATGGGGAACCCAGCCGGCGTGCGTCGGAAGAAGAGCGAGAAGCGGCGGGCGAAGTTCGAGAAGCGGCTGGGCGTGTTCGCCTACATGCCCAAGGAGCAGCAGGCGGAAGTGAAAGCGGCCGAGGCCAAAGCCGCCGAAACCGCGAAGAAGTGACGCCGGCCCTTTGTGCCGCAGGCTCTCACGGCGCTGCCAGAGTATCCGGCGGCGTAAGAGCCGCAGAATCCCTGTTCGGCCGTGTGCGGCACCCACGGGGGTCCGGGCACCGGAGTTCGATGGCACGCGGCGGGTTCCGGCACACGGCTAAACGGCGAGTCCAACGCCGCGCGAGGCTTCGTGACGGGCCTTCCGTACCCGGCTGAACAAGTCGTTTCAGCGGATTCCGGCCTCCGTTCCGGGGACGAGCCATCACCGGCTCGCGCGCCGCTAAACTCCTCGCTCGGCCGCAGGAGGCAGCAGCAAACACTTGTTCCTGCGGTATGCCTCAACTTGTACCACGTGCAGCGAGGTTCACCGATGGCACCTGTCTTCCTCCTCATATTGATTGCACAATCTCTCCCGGCCATCGGTCCGATCAATCCGCCCGCGGATTCGGCTATGGCGGCTGCGGCCAACTACAGTAAGGCGAAGCGCGGGCGGTCGGTCGTTGTCATGTTTGACGGCAAGGTGCTCTTCGAGCAGTACGACAATGGCGGGGCAGTAGACCAACCGCAGATGCTGGCAAGCGGCAGCAAGAGCTTTGTCGGCCTGGCCGCCATCGCCGCCGTTCAGGACAAGTTGCTGAACCTGGACGACTCGGCGAGCGAGGCCATCACCGAATGGAAGGGCGATCCGAAGAAGGCGACGATT
>JBBRUO010000178.1:0-10244 GCA_038247725.1 Gemmatales bacterium | reverse complement strand
CTCCGGCGTGCCGGGCGCGGGTTTCTCGATGTGCGCCTCGCAGTCGAACCCCTCCTCGGTGTACACGTCACCGGCCTGGATCACGATCAGCCCGACTTCGAGCCGCGTGTCCTTGTCCGGAGCGAACGCCAACTTCCCGGAGACGGAGACGCCTCGGATCACATCCTTGCTGTTCGCGTCGTACACGACGGCGTGTTCGGAGCGGATCAGCACTCGGTCGCCGGCGGCCGGCACGCGGTTGCCGTCCCAGGTACCGGGCGCGGACCAGTTGCCGCTCTTCGCGGTCCGGACGACGGCTGGTTTGTCGGCGGCAAGCGCGAGCCCGGCACACGCCAGGACCGCGAGGGAGAGAAGCGACCGCATGACCGGACTCCGAGGCGGGAAGAGGGCGGCAGGAAGAGCCGGCCCGGTGGGACCGGTAGCATACCCGATCCCCACCGCGCGCGGAAGCCCCTGAAAACCTGGGGACGTGTTAAAATCGCCTGTGTCCGTCCCCGGAGGCCCGACCGGGATTCCCCTGCTGACGCTGACGGCAGCCCTCGGCCGCGCGCCCTCGAAGGCGCTGTTCCCGGAGTTGAAGGCGAAGTGACGGGACGCCATCACCAATCGGGGGAGACGACTTCCCCGCCGGCGGGTGTCAGGAGGCCGGAGTACGTTTCCGGCGAGACTATTGGGCGGAGGGGATGAACCGAGCCATCACCCGCGGCGACGCCCTCCCGCTCGGCCATCTTCGTCAGACGGACGACCTCGCGGGTGGTTTCGGCTACGGTGCCGGCGACCACACCTTGCAGTGCGCCACCACCTCGGCGATGACGGCCTGCTTCTCGCCGTCGTCGAGGGCGTAGAACTCGCCGGTGGTGCCCGGCACGAAGATGCCGTGGATCTTGTGGCCGAGGAGGAAGTCGATGTGCGCCCGCAGGCCGGGCAAGTCGAGGGGCTCATCGGCGTGCATTGGCGTGACCAGCGGCGGGATGATTCCGGCGAGGGGTGGCGGCGTGGTTTCCGCGGAGGAGCGAATGGGGTCGAGTTTCGTTCTCTTCAGCCTGTCACGAATCCTTCGCTCCAGTGGCGTTTACCGACGGTGTAGTTCTCGATCAAAAACCCCAACGGGAAATCTCGGAAGCCCGGTCGATCTTGTGCCGCCTTCTTTGCCTCCTCCGCTTGCTCCATGTGGGAGAAGACGCCAAGCACCTTCCAGTTCACTTCCGCGTTAATGTCTCTCGTGTGCCAAAGCAGGTAACACGACCGGAGGTGGGAACACCCGCCGCTGAAGGTCTGTAAGCCCCTTCTTCAATTCCAGCACTTCGGCGGTCAAGTCCTCGGTCGTCATGGCGAATGCCTCCTACTTCTTGGCCGGCCGTTTGGTGGCGGCGAACAGGTCGGACAGCTTCAGCGTGAACCCCGGCAGCACCTTGCCGCCGGTCAGTTCGCCATCGACCGGGATCGCCTTGCCCCGCTTGGCGGACGTGTACGCGGTGGCCGTCTCCGTCGCCGGGTCGATGATCCACGCCAGCTTGCAGCCGCGGGCGAAGTACTCGGTCAACTTCATGGCAATCTCTTTCGGCGTGTTCGACTCACTCAGGATTTCGACCGCGAGCGTGAAGGGGAGATCTGCGATTTTGGCGTGTGCGCTCATGTCTTCGGGAATCACCTCCCACGGAACGAACGCGACATCGGGAAAGCGGATGTTACCCGATTCCATCCGGAACGGCCCGTCCGGGACGGACACGACTCCAAGCCGTTGAGCTTGAACCAGATTCATCAGGCGAGTGATGAGCGCCGCCGCAACGATAGATTGCAAAAAGCCCATCGGCTTCTCCACGAGGATGCCGTCGATCAACTCGGCACGGACCTTTTGCCTTGGGTTCTCCAGTAGTCGGATGACATCGTCTTCCGTGGCAGTTCCGGGAAACGGCTCGGCGATCACGCGCGCGGGCGCGATGCCGCCGAGCCGCTCCAGCAGGTCGGCGACGGTTCGCGTCGGAATGGCGTGCGGGTCGAACTTGCGGATCACGGCGGCCCTCCCCGGTTAGCGGGTCCAGTCTTCGATCTTCAGGTTCGGCACGCGGGTGAAGTCCGAGACGTTCCGCGTGACGAGCGTGAGGTTGTTCGCCAGCGCGATGGCGGCGATCCGCAGGTCCATCGGCTTCACGCCCGTTTTCAAGGCTTGTAGAACGCCCAGCATCGCGGTCGCGGCATCGTCGAATCGGACGACGGGAACTTCAGCAGCGACTGAACCAGCTTGTCGAACAACGTGTATCCGACAACCAAGTCGCGACCCGTCTTCGCTCGATTCAGTTGCGCGTGACAGCCGTTCGCCTGTTCGTGGATGGTGACCACAGACACCCCAATGTCACCGTCCGCCAAGTCGTCCAATCTCAGGCGAAGGACACCGGCGTCCGGCATGGTGTCCCACTGCCAGACGGACAGCGTGTCCGTGTCGAAAAGGGACTTCACGTCGATTCCTCCGTCGGGGAGGGAATCGGGTCGCCGGGGTTCCAGTCGTCGGGCGGCAGTTGGCCGGTGACGCGGAAGTACCGGCCGAACGCGATCACGTCGGCGAATTCGGGGAAGTCTCGCACCGCCCCGCGCGCCGCCATCATGTTGGCGTTCCGCGCGGGGGATCCTCGGTCGTTCCTCAATTCCGCCACGGCCTTTTCCAACGCCAACACCTTCACCGTCAGTTCTTCGGTTGTCATGGTGATGACCTCCCAGTTGCATCTTCCGTGGCGATTGTCGGGTCGGCTCACTTCCCGTCAGTCAGCTCTTCGAACGTCTTGTTCAGGATCGGGTACTTCTTCCAGTCCTTGTAATCGAAGTGCCACCACTCGCCGGAGTAGACGGTGAAGCCCTCGGCCTCCATCGTCCGCCGCAGCAGGTCGCGGTGCCACCGCTGCCGGCTGGTGCCGCCGGGGTAGTCCGGGTACGCGCGGTCGGAGAACTCGTCGAACCCGCTGACCACTTCCACCACCTGACCGGTCTTCAAGTCGTACAGGCCGAGATCGACGGCGCAGCCGCGGTTGTGCCGCGACCCCTTCGACGGGTCGGCCACGAAGTCGTGAAACTTCGGGTCCGTGCCGTCCCAGAACATCTTCGTGACGTGCCACGGGCGGTACGAGTCGAAGATCATCAGGCCGAGGCCGCGGGCCTTGAGTTTCGCGTTCGCCTTGGCGAGCGCGTCCGCCGCCGGCTTCTGGAAGAACGCCTTCGCCGACGAGTAGAACGGCGTACCCATGAAGTTGTTGTCGGTGGCGTAGCGGATATCGAACTTCAGCCCCGGCACGGTGGCCAGGTCCACGAGGTCGGGCTTGAGGAAGTCGCCGGTCTCCTTCGGCGGGACGGCCGCGAGTGCTGTCTTCCGCAATTCGGCGATGGGTTTGGTCGGCGTCACCCGGAACGTCTCGCCGGTCTCGCCGTCCAGCTTCCGCCGCAGGAACGGCACCGACGCCATCACCGCCTTGGTCGCCCGGCCGGTCTTGTCGCGGGTGAAGACGATCTTCTCCCCGTGGTACATCCCCTGCCCGGCCGGGAAGGCGAAGACGTTGTCGGACTCCTCCGTCAGCGGGGCGATCTCGGTCCACTCGACCAGCGCGTGCAACTTCCCGTTCCGCTCGTAAATGAACAGCGTGTTGTGGTCCCAACCGTACTCACCAATGAGGCCTTTCCACTTCGCCGGCGGCTCCGGCGGCGGCTCGGCGGACGGTGCCTCCTTCGCGAATTTCGTCCCAGACGCGGTGGTCAGCGTGTCGCCGTCGCGGGTGAAGCGGAACGCGCCGAAGTTCTGCGTGTCGTCGGACACCAACCCGTCGCCGAGCGTGCGGAGTTGCACCCGGTACAGGCCGCGGTCGGGTGTCAGGAACAGCCGGCCGGCGGACTCGGTGAGTTCGAACCAGCGGTCCTTGCTGGCGTACCGCCCGGCGAGGTTGCGGGCGTCCGCCGGGGACAACGGCTCGGACATCTCGATCTTCGGCAGCGGCTTGCCGGCCTTCGCGGCTAGCATCAGCCGCAGCGCGGCGTCGCCGATCCGATTCATGACCGAATTCGCCACGTCCCGCGAGCAGACGACCACGACACCGAGTTTGTCCGCCGGCAGCGCGGCCCAGTTGGTGGCGAACCCGTACACCGCCCCGCCGTGGCCGATCTTCCGCCGCCCCTCGAATTGCGAGACGTAGAACCCCAACCCGAACCCGCTCTTCGCGTCGTCGGCGGCGAACTGCGGGGTGAACATGGTCTCGAACGTCGCCGGCTTGAGCAGCCCTTTCCCGGCGAAGATGGCCGACTGGAACTTGGCCAGGTCCAGCACCGAGGAGTACATGCAGCCCGCCGGCGACATGCCGAGTTCGAACGTCGGCGCGGGGAACTCGCGGCCGTGGTACGTCCACATCACGGCGTCGGCGAGGTCCTTCTTCACCCCGGCCGTCGGCAGGAAGGAACTCGCTTTCATGCCGAGTGGGTCCAGCACCCGCCGCTGGACGTACTTCTCGAACTTCTCGTTCCGTGTCTTCTCCAGGACGTACCCGACGACGCCGATGGCCGCGTTCGAGTACTTCTCCTTTTCGCCCGGCGGGTAAATCAGTGGGATGCCGTTCAGGCTGGCGACGGTCTTCGCCAGGGTCGGCTCGGTCGGGTCGAAGTAGTTGCCGACCGGCGGCTCGCGGATCAGGCCGCTGCGGTGGCTCATCAGTCTCCGCAGGGTGATCGACTTCGCCTGGTCCGGTAAGGCCGGTTTGAAGTCCGGCAGGTAATCCGACACCGGTTTATCGAGGTCGAGTTCGCCCCCCTCCACCAGTTGCATGATCGCCACGTCGGTGAACAGCTTCGACACCGACCCGACGCGGTACACGGTGTTCGCGTCGGCGGGAATCGTGCCGTCGCGGTCGCGGAAGCCGAACCCCTTCGCCCACACGACCCGCTGGTCGTCCACGAGGGCGACGGACAGCGCCGGAAGGCTCTTGTCTTGGACCTCGTGTTCGATGAGAGCCGTGAGCGCCGCAACGGTCTTCTGGTACGGCTCCGGCACCTGCGCGAGCGCGGGACCGGCAAGGAGCAGAACGATGGGCAAGATGGTGTGCTTCATGCGTCCGAGTTTAACCGCCCGTCGCACGGTGCGGTAGTCCCGGCCGACCAACGTCGTTGAAAAGTGCGGTTCCGGCGGCGGTATCGGGGATGAACGACACCGGCGTCGTCGGTCGCTCGTTGACTTCGAGCCGGAACACGTCGGGCCGGGCGTAGTGGCCGACCACGTCGAAGTCGAACTTGGCTCGAACGAGGTCGGCTCGGTCGAGGGTCGCCGTCAGCACGCACTCCTCGCCGTACACCGGCCCGGCCAGCAGTTCGCCGAGCGGCCCGACGACGCAACTGCCGCCCCGGATCAGCACGTCCTGGGAAGCGGGGAGCCGTCCGGTGGGGTAGCCGGGCGGGAGGTCGGATCGTCGCAAGAACTGGCACGCCGAAAGGACGAAGCACCGGCCTTCGAGGGCGATGTGCCGCACGGTCGGCACCCACGTCTCCCGGTCGTCCACGGTGAGGGCGCAGTAGAGCTCGATGCCCTTGGCGTACATCGCCGTGCGCAGCAGGGGCATGTAGTTCTCCCAACAGATCACCGACCCGACCCGGCCGAGCGGAGTGGCGACGACCGGGAGCGTGGAGCCGTCACCGCTCCCCCACACGACCCGCTCCAGCGCCGTCGGCACGAGCTTGCGGTGCTTGCCAAGGAGCGAGCCGTCCGGCCCGAAGATCGCCGCCGTGCAGTAGAGTGTGCCTCCGTCGCGCTCGATCACGCCGACGACGAGATGGATGCCGTGGTCCCTGGCGACCGAGCCGATCATCTCGGTCGCCGGTCCTGGTATCTCGATGGCGCTCTCGAAGTAGCGGCGGAACTCGTCCCGGCCCTCCGGGGTGCGGACGCCGAGGAAGACGCCGAAGTCGTGGCCCTTCGGGTAGCCGCCGACGAACGCTTCGGGGAAGACGGCCAGTTCGGCCCCCGTCCGGGCGGCGTCGGCGGCGAGGTCGGCGAGCTTCTGGATCGACTTGGGCGTGTCGAACAGGACCGGGGCCGCTTGCACCACGGCGACACGCACCGGCGGATGGGTTCCGGAGGCGAGATTCGTCATGTCACGGCCTCTTCCGGGACGGCGACGAACCCGTCACCCGCCTTCACAATGATCGGCTCGGTCAGGTCCACCCAGCCGTCGTCGCTTGCCGTCGCCGAGGCGATCAGGTTCAGCCGCTCGCCGGTCGTGGTGTCGAGTTGGAAGACGGACACCCGCCGCCCGGCCTCGACCCCTTCCAGATGAAAGCGGGGGATCCGCCGGTCGTCGGCGAAGCGGAAGGTGAAGTGACGCTCGTGGTGCAGCGGGATCATGTCAACGGCCTCCGGGGGCGGTCAGATTCGTTCCGGGGTGGCGACCGTCCGTTCGTCTCGCGCGTCGCCGGTGTTCAGCGTCGTGGCTGGCTCGAACAGCAGGACGTGAACCTCTTCGGCGGCGACCGGGCGGTGTTCGACGCCACGGGGGACGATCAGGAACTCGCCTTCGTCGAGCGGAACGTGCCGGTCCCGGAACTCCATCGTGAACCGTCCCTTCACGACCAGGAACAGTTCGTCCTCGTGGTCGTGCGCGTGCCACACGAACTCGCCGACGAACTTGACCAGTTTCACCTGCTGGCCGTTCAGTTCGCCCACCACCTTCGGACTCCAGTGGTCGGCGAACAGCGCCAGCTTCTCGCTCAGGTTCACCTTCACCATGACCACCGCCTCGTGACCGCAACCGTGAACCGCATTGGGTCAGTCATAAACTAGTCGGAGACGGGTCGCCAGTCCGGTTCGTTCCAGGGCGATTCAGAGATTGAAGAGAAGCGGACTGAACCACGAAGAGCACAAAGCACACGAAGGAAAAGAACCGAGCACGACTCAAGAATCTTTGTGTTCTTCGTGTCCTTCGTGGTTCAAAATCTTCCCCAACTTCAACGGCTGAACAGCCCTGCGATTCGTTCCGGTCGCCAGGAACGAACTTCGTGGGGGCCCCCGCCGCACCCCTTGAGTCGTGCCCCGACCCGGTATGATGCCCCGATTGGAATCGCCAACCGCACTCGTCGCGACGGGGAGAGCATCGCATGGTTCGCATCGGCATCGCCGGCATCGGCTTCATGGGCTACATCCATTACCTCGCCGGGCAGCGGCTGAGCGGGGCGACCGTCGCGGCAGTGTGCAGCCGGGACAAGGCCAAACTCGCCGGCGATTGGCGCGGCATCCGCGGCAACTTCGGCCCGCCGGGGCAGATGATGGACCTGTCCGGCGTGAAGAAGTACGAGCGGTTCGACGACATGCTCGCCGACCCGGACATCGACCTCATCGACATCTGCACCGTCACCGATCAACACGCGCCGATGGCGCTCGCGGCGCTGATGGCCGGCAAGCACGTGCTGGTGGAAAAGGCCATCGCCCTGACCCCGGCCGACGCGGATGCGATGCTGGCGGCGGCGAAGGCGGCGGGCAAGTTGCTCATGGTCGCGCACGTCCTGCCGTTCTTCCCGGAGTTCGCGTTCGCCGCCGAAGCCGTGCGGAGCGGGCGGTTCGGCAAGCTGCTCGGCGGGCACCTGACGCGGGTCATTGCCAAGCCGGACTGGAGCGCGAACATCGCCGACGCCGACGCCACCGGCGGGCCGGCCGTCGATCTGCACATCCACGACACGCACTTCATCGGCCTCATCGCGGGGGTGCCGGACGCGGTGTTCTCCACGGGTCGCGTTGAAGGCAACGCCGTGACGTACCTGACCACCAGCTACCTGTACGGCCCCGGCGGTCCCGCCCTCACATGCAGTAGCGGGGCGGCGGCGATGAGCGGCCGGTCGTTCGCCCACGGGTTCGAGCTGTACCTGGAAAAGGCCACGCTCGCGTTCACCAACGGCCCGCTGACGGTGTTCACCCCGGACGGCAAGTCGGAGCAACCGGCGCTGGACGGCGGCGGCGATCCGATCACCGCGTTCGCCAACGAATTGCAAGCGGCGGTGGACGGCGTGAAAGCCGGGAAGGAGCCGGAGTTGCTCAGCGGCCAACTGGCCCGCGACGCGCTGGTGCTGTGCCACACGGAGATCGAATCGGTGAAGGCGGGCGCGGCGGTGCGGCTCGGCGGCTGACGTCACGGCACCGGCAGGCCGTCGAGGACGCGCTTCACCACGGCGTCGGCCTTCAGTTCCTCGGCCTCCGCCTCGTAACTGAGGATGACGCGGTGCCGCAGCACGTCCGGCGCGGTCGCCTTCACGTCCTCCGGGGTGACGTACCCGCGGCCCCGCAAGAAGGCGTGCGCCTTCGCCGCGCGGCCCAGCGCCAGCACCGCGCGGGGGCTGGCCCCGCACTGGATCAGCCCGGCCAGTTCCAGCCCGTAGTCGGCCGGCTGGCGGGTGGCGCGGACCACGTCCACGATGTACCCCTTCACCTTCGGGTCCATGTGCGTCTCGTCTACCGCCGCGCGCAACTCGGCGATGTCGGCGGCCGTCAGCACGCCGGGCACGTCGGTCTTGGCATTCACGCTGCCCATGCGGTCGAGGATGGCCAACTCGTCGTCCCGCTTCGGGTACTCGATCAGCACCTTCAGCATGAACCGGTCCACCTGCGCTTCCGGCAGCGGGTACGTGCCTTCCTGTTCGATGGGGTTCTGGGTGGCCAGCACGAAGAACGGGCGGGGCAGCGGGTACGTCGTGTCGCCGATGGTCACTTGCCGCTCTTGCATGGCTTCGAGCAGCGCCGACTGCACCTTCGCTGGGGCGCGGTTGATCTCGTCGGCGAGCACCACATTGGCGAACACCGGCCCCTGTTTGACGCTGAACTCGCCGGTGCGGGGGTTGTAGATTTGCGTGCCGATGACGTCCGCCGGCAGCAGGTCCGGGGTGAACTGGATCCGCTGGAACTTCAGTTCGAGGGCGGCCGCGACCGTGCGGAGGGCGAGCGTCTTGGCCAGCCCCGGCACCCCTTCGAGCAGGACGTGCCCGTCGGTGAGGACGGCCATCATCAGCCGGTCGAGGAGCGGCCGCTGGCCGATGAGGACGCCTTCGACGGTGGCGAAGAACGGGTCGAGTTTGGCCCGGAGCGGGGACGCATCGGTCATGGGGGTGCGGCTCGGTGGGTGTCCGAACCATGATACGGACTGACCGCCACCGGCGCGCGGCGAGTGGACGCCCCGTCCGGCGGCCGGGGCGCGTAGACGCCTTCGCGTGACCCGCCGCTCTGTCCGCGCTCTCACCGCCCGGCCGCTACGGCCTCCATCCAGGCGGCACGGGCCTCCGGGACGGCGCTACTCGGCGGTGCGGGCGGGGCCGGCGGGATTCGCCGCAGGTCCAGCGTGTACGGGAACTCCGGGTTCGGCTCCGGGCGGGGCGGGGTGACGCGGCCTTGCGTGTGGCCGAACGGCACGAACCGCGAAATTCGCCGGCCTTCCGCTTCCAAGGCGTTCACCGGCATCGTCTCGTGCGCCCGCCCGCCGGGGTGCGACACGTGATACACGCACCCGCCAACGGAGCGGTCGTTCCACAAGTCCAGCACGTCGAACACCAGCGGCGCGTGCGATGGGATGGTCGGGTGCAAACACGACGGCGGTTGCCAGGCGCGATACCGCACGCCGGCCACGTACTCGCCGTTGGTGCCGGTCGGGTGCAACGGCACCGCCCGCCCGTTGCACGTCACCACGTGTCGGCCGTCGGTCATGCCGGTCACGCGCACTTGCAGCCTCTCCAAGGACGAATCGACGAACCGCGCGGTGCCGCCGCCGCCGGCTTCTTCGCCCAGCACCGGCCACGGCTCGACGGCCGTCCGCAGTTCCACGTTCACGTTTTGTTGCGTGATTTGCCCGATGAGCGGGAAGCGGAATTCGACGTGCGGGGTGAACCACGCCGGGTCGAACGGATACCCAGCTTGGCTCAGTTCGTCCATCGCGTCGCGCAGGTCGGTCTGGACGAAGTGCGGCAGCAGGAAGCGGTCGTGCAGCTCGGTGCCCCACCGCACCAGCGGCCGGGTGTACGGCTTCCTCCACGCCCACGCCACCAGGGTGCGCAGCAGCAGTTGTTGCGTCAGGCTCATTTGCGAGTGCGGCGGCATCTCGAACGACCGCAGTTCGACCAGCCCCAGCCGGCCCGACGCGGAGTCCGGGCTGTACATCTTGTCGATGCAGAACTCGGTGCGGTGCGTGTTGCCGGACACGTCGGCCAGCAGGTGGCGGAAGGCGCGATCCACCTGCCACGCAGGCGGGGCG
>JBBRUO010000177.1:0-10319 GCA_038247725.1 Gemmatales bacterium | reverse complement strand
TTCACGCTCCACTTCACCGGCACTCACCTGGCCCCGGCCACCCGATCCGGGAATGTCGAATTGCGGGCGTGGCGGCTGACCCGCGTCGTCTCCGAGCGGTCCACGGGCCGCCCGCTCACGCTCCTCGACGACGTGTCCCTGGTCATCCGGCCGGGACAATTCGTGTGCCTGATCGGGCCGAGCGGTTGGGGGACATCTACGAGGCGATGGAAGGGAGGCCGCCGGACGAGTGGGGGAGACGGTTCGACGCGCACCCGAACGCGGTCGCCCCACCACTCTCGGCCGTGGGCCCGCCCGGCGCGGCCTCGCCAAGCGGTTCCAGGGGCGGCGTCACGACGGTCGTGCGGCACGGGCGACTCCTGTTCCGACGGCGGCTCCGGCTGCTGCTCCGCGACCGGCCGGCGGTCGTCACCCTGGTAGCGCAAACGGCGGCCGTGGCGACGGCCCTGGCGGTGGCGTTCGGCGACCTGTCGCGGGTGGAGAACCTGCTTCTCCAAGCCCGCGACACCGTCACGCTGCTGTTCCTATTGACGGTGTCGAGCATCTGGATCGGTTGTAACGGGGCGGTGAAGGCACTCGTCGGGGAACGGCCAATGTACCGGCGGGAGCGGGCGGTCAACCTCAGCCCGTGGGGGTACTTCGCCGCCACGTTCGCCCTGCACGGCGGGGTGGCCGTCGCTCAGGTCGTCCCGCTCGCCGGTGCCGTCTGGTGGCTGTGTGATCCGCCGGGGATGGGCTGGCCGGTCGTCGGCGTGCTGGCCCTGGCGGCGGTCGCGGGCACGGCGCTGGGGCTGGCCCTGTCCGCCGGGTCGGAAAGCGAGGAGCAGGCGGTGGCCGCGGTGCCGCTGGTGCTGATCCCGCAGATCGTATTCGGCGGGGCAATCGTCGCGCTGTCCGGGTTCGCCGAGTGGGCGGCCAAGCTGGGAATCTCCGCGTACTGGGCGCAGCGGGCGGCGGCGACCGCTCTGCCGCCCGATGTGGCGAACCTGGCAGGGGTAACGACGACGGGCCGGGGCTTGGCCCTCGCGATGCTCGCGCTGCACGCGGTCGCGTTCGCGGCGACGGCCGTGGTGATCGTCCGCGTCCGCGACGCGCGGGCGTTCAAGAGGTGACCCACTATGGCGCTCACGCTACGGGTTTTGAGCGGCCCGGCGGCCGGCCACGTCCACACCCTCGCCGGCCCCGGCACGGCTATGATCGGCCGTTCCTCCCGTTGCGGGCTGATGCTCCCGTCCGGCGCGGACGGCGACTTGCGGGTGTCCCACACGCACGCCCTGGTCGAATACAACCCGCCGACCTGCCGCGTGTATGACCTGAACAGCCGCAACGGGACGAAGGTGGACGACGGCCCGGTGTCGGTCGTCGCCGAACTGGCCGCCGCATGCGTGTTGACGGTCGGGAACACGCGGATCGCCGTCGAGTTGACCCCGACGGCGGACGACACCGGCACCTTCATTCCCGCCGTCGCCGACACCTTCGACGCGAAGACCGTCTTGCCGCAGCGCCGTCCCGATCCTCCCCCGCGGCCGGCACCCGTCCCCCCCAGCAAGCGGCGGCTGTGCCGAGCGTGCAAGCGGGTGCTGCCCCTGCCCGGGGGCGTCCTGTGCGGCGGGTGCGAGGCGGCGGCCGACGCGCTTCCGCAGGTGGTGCCCGGCTACCGGCTGGTGAAGGAACTGGGGCGCGGCGGCATGGGGGTGGTGTACCTGGCCGTGCGGGAGGCGGACTCCACGCGGGTGGCGGTGAAGACGATCCTCGCCGCCGAAACGGCGACGCCCGCGCAGGTGGCCAAATTCCTCCGCGAGGCGGACATCGTGCGGCAGCTCCGGCATCCGTATATCGCCCGCTTCCGGGACAGCGGGGTGGTGGCGGGTGGGGCCTTCCTGGCGATGGATTACGTCCACGGGCTGGACCTGCGGAAGGTGATCGCGCGAGTCGGGCCGCTGTCCGTTCCGAACGCCGTCCGGGCGGCGCGGCAGGCGCTCAGTGGGCTGGCCTACGCCCACGCGAAAGGGTTTATCCATCGCGACGTGAAGCCGTCGAACCTGCTCCTGGGCGTGAAGCCGCAATCGATCACGCTGCTCGATTTCGGGTTGGCCCGCGCGTATGACGAGTCGCGGATGAGTGGGATGTCACTACCGGGCGAGGTCGGCGGGACGGCCGGGTTTCTCGCACCGGAGCAGATCGTCGCGTACCGGGAGGCGAAGCCGGCCGCCGACCAGTACTCCCTGGCGGCCACGTTGTACTATCTGCTGAGCGACAAGTACCCGTATGACACGCGGGGGCGGCTGGAGGCGGTGCTGGCGCGGATTCTCGCCGAGGATCCGATCCCGCTGGCGACCCGCCGAGCGGACATCCCGGTGCGGTTGGCGGCCGTGATCCACAAAGCGATGAGCCGAGACCCGGCCGACCGGTTCGCCTCGGCCGCCGACTTCCGCGCCGCGCTGGAGCCGTTCGCCTAGGGGTGACGGGGGTCACTTGCCGAACAACCAGCCGAAAATCGCCCCAGCCGTCTTCACCAGATTGCCCCCCCTTCGGCAGCTTCCGGCGGCTTCGGGTCGGCCGGCGGCTTCGGGTCAGGCGGTCTCGGCGGTTCGACCACGGGCCGACGTTCGGGCCGAGGAACTGGGGCGAGGGCCACCGCCGGAACCTTCCGCCGCTGCTGATTCCGAACGAGGGAGATCTCGTGTTCGACCGGCAAATCGGTGCCTGGGACGACTCCCAATTCGATCATGTCCGCGACCGGGATGACTTCAGCTACCCCGTTCACCACCTTGATGCCACTCACATGGTGGACCCAATCGCTCAGCACGGCGGACGGTGCGGTGGCTTCCTGTGGCAGTTCGAATGTGCGAAAGCCGCCGCGCGTCAACTTCGTGTCGGCCACGAGAACTTTGCCGGCCTCGGTGAACCGGGCCGCCCGGACCAACCCGTCCGTCGGCCAACCCGGCCCAATCGGCTTGCCGGTTTTCAAGTCCCACCACCGAACTCGCCGATCCGTCCCGCCGGTCAGAGCGGTTCGCCCCTTGGCATCCACTGACACGAACAGCACGCCCGCCTGGTGTGGCAGGTCGGCTCCCACCGGGAGTGCCTTCCCGTCGGCCCAACGGAACACGCGACTCCCGCCGGCGTACCCGGCGAGAAAGTGCGAGCCATCCGGGGTGAACACGGCGGAAAGGCCGATGTCCGGCAAGTCCTGGGTGTCCAGCAGTTGGCCGGATGCCGCGTCCCTGACGTTGACCTTGTTGTCTTTCCCACAAGTCACGACGACCTTCCCCGTCACCGGTTCGAACACGACCGCGTACACCCGATCCTTGTGCGCGCGGGGAACCTCCCAGATCATCTCGTTGCCATTCTCGGTCATCCGACAGCACCGAACCGCGCCGCTGTCCTCGCCCGTCACCACCAGTTGCTCATGCTCATCCGGGGAGATGTCGATCGCCCACACGGTCGAATCGTGCTTCAAGATCGGCGAAATGCGGTTGCCAGCGGAATCGCAGACGACGACGAACCCCGCCGATATCCCTGGATCGGTTGGGACTGGGAATGGCCACCACCCGCCCCCGACTGCGACGACGTTCGGTCCGGTGGCGATTCCTCGCACCATTCCTGGGAACTTCTCCACCTCCGCCCGTATCACGGCCCCCGTGTCTGCCTCCCGCAACTCGACGCCGGTCGGTTTGCTAATCCACACTGCTCGACCGGGGGCGAGAGGGCCGACGGCGAACCACGGGCTGTCTCCAACGGTGCCAGGCGAGATCGGTTCCCGCCCCGGTGCCACCGCCCAGAATCGGAGGGCGTTCTCGCCGCTGACGGTGATCGGCCGGCCGCCCGCCATCGCGATCGCCGTGACACCCTTGCAGTGCCGTAGCGGCTGCCCGACGGGTCGAAAGGTGACGGCGTCCCACACTCGCACGGAGCGGTCCTGACCGCCGGTCAAGAGGTGCCGACCGTCCGGACTGTAGGTGACGGCGGTCACCTCGGCGAGGTGCGGCAGCACTCCACCCCGTGCGGGTGACCGCGTGTCGTCCAGGGACCAGACCCGCGCCTCCCCAGTCAACATGCTGCCGGTGCCGGTGGCGAACTCCGGGCGGGTCGGGTTGAAGGCGACCGCCCGGACAGCCGCCTCGTGCCCGACGACCGTGATGGCCTTGGCCGGGGCGGCGGTATCGTAAAGTCGCGCCTCGCCCTGTCGATCGGCCCCCGTCAGACGAAGGGTCGGCTTTTCGGTGACCGCGCCGGACCCGGTCAGCAACAGGGTCGAGTCCGGGTGCGGGTGGAACGCGATGGCGTTCACTTCGAAGCCGCTCAAGTGGCCGAATTCGACCGCATTCCCGACCGGTGAGATGCCAAGGACCAGCGGCTGTTGGAGGTGAACGAGTCGCGCGACGCCGTCGGTCCCGTCGGCCGCGACCGCGAGGCCGGCCGGATGGACCGCGACGGATAGCACCTTCACCCCGACGGGGAGCCGGAACGGGTTCCCAACTTTCGAGCCGGCCGCCGTCCACGCCTGCAACCTGCCGGCTTCGTCGCCGGTGACGAACGAGTTGCCGGTCGGATCGAACGCCACCGCCCGGACGGGAGAATTAGTGACCACCGGCGGCCTGAGGTGGCCGTTGTCCAGATCCAACAGCTGAATAATTCCGACCGGCCCGTCCGCGCCGACCGTCACCGCGCTGTTCTGATCGGCTGAGACGGCGAGGGCGAGCGGTTTGAACCCCAACGGCACGACTCGCTCAACCGCGTTAAGTTGAAACCGCCACGCCGTGAGGCTCACTTTTGCCGCGCGGGCCAGGGGCTCGTCACCGGCCGCCTCGGCGTCCCCGAGCGCTTCCAGGAACCAGTTCAGCCCTTGAGCAATCTCCCCTTGCTCGCAAAGATCGACGGCTCGGTCGTAGTGGGCGGCAGCCAGCGTGCGACGGGTCTCCTTCGCGTTCTCCTCTGCCTTCTCACGGGCGATCTTCTCGTTAGTAGCCGACTCGGCGGACTCTCGACTCGCGTCCGTCGCGCGGTCCCGTGATTGGGCCAACTCGTCGTTCGCTACCGCAAGCCTGTTCGCCTGCCGGTTCGACAGGACACCGAACGTGACGCCCAACACGGCCGCCAGCAGGACGGCGAACACCGCCACCCCAACGGCGGCGGCGAGCTTCGGCTCTTTCTTCACCCACCGTTTGAGCCGCTCCTTCCGTGTCAACACGCGAACCCGTGGGGTTTCCCCGTCCAGCCACCGCCGCAGGTCGTCGGCGAACTCGCCGCAGGTGGCGAACCGGGGTCCGACGGCCTCCGCCGTCGCCGCGTCGGCCTCACGGGACGAAGCCGACAGGCCGACGGGGAAGAGAGGATGACCGCCGAACGCAACCGAAAGATTCACAATCTCTGACTTCTGGACGTGGTACAGGACGATTCTGGTCGGCCCGAGGAACGGCGGCCGCCCGGAGAGCAGTTCGTACAGCGTCACGCCGAGGCTGTACTGGTCCGAGCGGGCGTCGGCGTCGTGGCTGCGGCCGGACGCCTGCTCCGGGCTCATGTACGCGGCCGTCCCCATCACCGCCCGCCCGCCGTCCTCGCGGTCGTCGCCCAACTTGGCGAGGCCGAAGTCGATCAGGTGCGGCAGGTCGGCGGCGTCCAGCACCACGTTGTCCGGCTTCACGTCGCGGTGGATCACCCCCTGGCCGTGGGCATAATCCAGCGCGTCCGCCAGGCGACGGACGACCGCCACCTTCACCCGCAGGTCCAACCGCCCCTCTTCCAGTGCGTCCGCCAGCGTTCGCCCATCGACGAATGCCGACGCGATGTACCAGCCGCCGTCGTGGTCGCCGATGTCGTAGACGGGGACGATGTACGGGTGTCGCAAGCGGGCGGCCGCCTTGGCGTCGCCGAGGAACCGCTTCACGCGGGCGGGGGTGTTCAGCGTGCCGGGCTTCGGCACCTTCACCGCCACGTCCCGTTCCAGTTCCGGGTCGCGGGAGCGGTACACCACCCCGAACGCGCCGCCGCCGACGTACGCCTGCACTTCGTACCGCCCGATCCTCTCGAGCACCGGGGTCGCGGCCGAGCCGGCGGCCGAGCCGGAGGCCGACGCGGGGAACTCCGGGTCGGTCGGCACCACGCTCACCGTCCCGTCGGCGGACATCGACCGAGAGAGCCGGAATTTGGTCCCGCAGCCGTGGCACCGGGCGGCCTTCCCGACGGAGGCGGGATCCGTTTTCAGCCGTTTGTCGCAATACGGATTCGGACAGTGGAACGGCGTTTCCGTGGTCACGGCGGATACCCTCGCGGCTGGTCCAGACAGGATACCACGGTCCTGCCGGCGGAGGGCGTCACTTCCGGCCGAGCTGGTGGCGGTCGAACCAGTCGGCGAGGGCCGAGATGTCCTTCGCCACGCCGGGATGGAATTGTTGGTTCCCCGTCCAGGGCGACCAGGTCGTGGGCGAACCACCCGCGTGGGGTACGTCTTTCGGTAGGACGATTCCACCTCCCGCAGCAGGTTCCGGGAGCGGACCGGGCCTTGCTGGTTCTCGGGGTGAGCGCGATGCGTCGGCTGCTAGAGTGAAATGCACGGGGATTCGTGGTCCGCCAGCCGTGTGGGCAGATCATCGCTGGGAAACTGACGCGTGGCAGACCCTCTGCTTCTTCGATTAGAATTGAGACGAGCCACCGAGCGGCAGTCGAACCTGCCGCTCGATGGCGATCTGGTCATTCACGCCCGCGTGGCCATCCGAACCAGCTCGTTCGGTGACGAAACTCCCGACTCACCCGCGCGACGAGATGATGTAGATGGCGTGAATGACACCCGGGATGTACCCCAGGAGCGTCAACACAATGTTGATCCAAAACTGCGCCCCGATCCCCACCTGGAGGAAGACGCCGACGGGGGGAAGTAGGATCGAGAGCAGGACCCGGAGCACGTCCACGAGGCACCTCATTGATGGTCTGGTGAGCGGATGGGATGGCGACACAAATTCTCGGTATCAAGGCTTACGCGGGACGCGCGAGAGCGGCGACTCGCCGGCCGCGGAGACGCTTCAGCACCAACTCGGGCCCCGTCCCCGCCAGGGAGCCACCGACGGCCGCCAGGATCGACAGCACGACCCCGCCGAACGTCCACCACGCCAGCCCCACGGGGCTGACCTTGCCGGCCAACCCCTGGCCGCGTTGCAGCACCGTCGTGTACCGCTCCGCCTGCTGGTCGGTCAGGTTCAACTCCTGCTTCAGGGCCTCCGCGGTCACGCCCGGTTCGCCGGACTTGCCGACATCCCGGGCCCCGGCGAAGAACCCGACCCCGAGGCTGAAGCCCGTCGCCAGGAGCAACAGTAGCATCGTCGCCCACACCAGCACGCCGTAAGTCAACGCCTCGGACCTTTCCTCGCCGACCGTGCTGGTGCTGGCCACATACCCGCCGAGGAACAGCGCCACCAGCAGGCAGAAGGTGGAGACGACGGCGGCACTCACCGCGAAGGTCCGGGTGCCCATCTGGTCGATGGTGGAGATGCCGATGGCGAAGGCGAGCAGGTTCAGGGTCACATAGACCGCCAGCGCGACCACCACGCCGGCGAGTACGGCCCCCCAACTCACCCGCGTGCCGACCGACATCACGTCACTGGGGCGGGTCGCGGCCGGGGACGCGCTCGCCTGACCGTTCTGCTCGGCGGCCGAGGGGGTGTAAGTGGTGTGCTCGCGGATCACCCCGTCGGGCCGGTGGATCACCAACTCGTCGCCCTCCTTGGCCAACTCGCGGGCGGCGTCAATGGCCTCCTTCTGCGTGGCGTGGGTCGAGCTGGACCGCTCGTTCCCCTCGCGCTTGACGGCCCAACTGCCGTCGTGGGGCACGACGTGGAGGGTATCTTTCGTCATGACGTGTTGCTCCGAATCTTAAAAGGGGTGAGTGGGAAGACGAGACAAACGCTGCCCCGTCAGACTTCCAACACCGGGTTGCTGCCTAGCCCGTCTCAGCCTCGCGCGAGTTCAGCCACCTGGTGATGAAGGCTTTCGGCGGACTCCACACCGAGCTCGTCGAGAGAAAGAACGGCTTGCGGGTCGCCCGCGAGATGCCGGTCGCGATCGGGGTTAACGACCGCGTAGTGGACGCCCTCCCGCTCCGCTTCCACCAGCCATCGCAGCAGATCGTCGGGCGAGAGTTCATTGATTTCGTCCGTCTCATTCCAGGCGGCCTGGTCGAGGTACTGCTGCGCCTGGTCGCGGCCCGTGAACACGGCGACGGCTTCCTGTTCGCCCGACTCCCCGGCCCGGAAGACGGGCGTGTCCAGCAGGCCCATGACCTTCTTGACGATCACGAATACGGCGGTCGTCGAGCCGCCCCCGGCGGGGGAGGGACGGCCCGCGTCGAGCCGGGAGGCAGAAGCCTGTTCGGCCCCGACTCCACCCTTGAGGGGCCGGGATTTGTTGATCTGGCTCCTGTCGCCGACCTTGAGGACGCGCATCCGCTTCCGCACGTCGCCCTCCTCGCCGGGTACGCCGCGGCTGTGATACCCGCCCCGCAGGGTCGGGGCATCACCTGCCGGCGGGCCGGATTTCGCTGCGTCGGGCTGGGGGCGCTGGTCGGGAGGCGTCATACCGATCTCCTTGACGGCCCGATCGTTTGGACGAGCGGGCTGCGAATGCGCCCAGCCTAAAGCCGGGCGCGGGACGAATGGGACTCAACTCTTGGCCTTGACGTCCAGTTTGACTTCGGTGACCGCTTCCGGCATGTCCTTGGCCTTGGCCGCCTCTTTGACCACGTGGTTCACGACCTTGCAGTCGTACGTCGTCACGGGAGTCTTCGTCATGTTCAGGTGCTTGATTCGGGTGGAGTTGCCGCCCCGCCCGGACGAGGCGGCGGAATGTCGCGCCACCTCTCCGCCCTCACACGCAGGAGACGGTCAGGTCGTTCCGGACATTGTTCACGCCGGGCGTTCCACGCCGCCGACCCGGCCTGGTCCTTCTCGTTCCACGTCCGCACGCTGCCGGGGAGCGTCACCGCTGAACGCCGACGTACTACGTGGGCGAACGGTCACGTGGTGCCGGCGGCCTTGACCATCGCTTGGCACGCCGCTGCGCACTCTCGGCACGACTTCGCGCAGTCCGCCATTTGCTTGTCGTCCGGGAACTTGCCGCACGCCTCAGAGAAACACGAGTCAGAGCACTTGAGGCAGAGTTGACTGGTGATCGCATGCTCTTTCTTCCCCTGCGCCAGGGCGGCGGTGCAGTGGGCGAAGCACATGTCGCTGGAGTTGGCAGTTGGCGCAGGCGACGCAGTGGCCGAGCGGTCCACCTACTTCTCGTCGGCAGCTTGACCCGGCTGGGCGGCCCCACCCGCACGCGGCGGCGAGGACGGCGAACGCGCCCAACATCATGGACTCTTCATCGGGAACCCCCCGGTGTCATGCACGGTACCATCAATCGACAGCCGCGAAGTGCGGTGTCTGTCTGCGTCGTTGTTGCACCTTTCGTGCCGAACTTCCTGTTCCCCGCGCGACCACCCCTGTTTGTCGGCGGTGCCGCGTCTCGGTTGCTCGGGGGCCGACTCTCGGCTGTTCGGTCCGGTTATTACCAGTCGGTCGTCCCGGATGCCGCGTTTCGGGCGCATCAACAGCCGGTCGCGTTCGAGCGCCAACAGCGCCTCCAGCATGCCGGGGGCCACCGGCTTGGCTAGCGAATGGTCGAAGCCTGCCACCTCGCTGCGGGCGCGGAGGAGTACGAGCGGTTGCTGGACGTGTTGGGGGACGAGCAACTCCGCCAGATCGCCATCTGGAAGATGGAAGGGTTCACGAACGCCGAGATCGCCGAGAAGTGCGGCCGCGTAATCCCGACGGTCGAGCGGAAGTTGCAGCGCATCCGGAGCATCTGGAGCCGCAAGTCCTGACCGCGTGGGGCGGCCAGGAGTGAAGACATCGCGAGAGGTAGCCTCACGCGGCCGCCGGTTGCCCGCCCTGCCGCTTCCGCCGGACGAGCAGTGCCACTCCGCCGATGCCGAACAGAAGGATTGACGCCGGTTCCGGGACCGCCGCCGGGCCGCCGGCCGAACGGATGAACTGGTTCCCGACCGCCGCGTACCCGGCGTCGTTCAGGTGGACATAGTTCACCAGGTCCCCTGGGAAGGTGCCGATCAGGGTCAGACTCGCCTCGTTCGGATTGATCGCCCCGTAGACATCCATGTACGTCGCGCCGAAGAACGGGGCCACGCCTTCGATGACCTGATTCAACCCCTGCACGGCCGGGTCCGCGAGCGGGTAAAACGGGTGGGTCGGGTCGCCGTTGTACGGGTTGTGGTAGCCGAGGGCGTACAGGCTGGCGTTCGGGAACCGCGACGCCAAATCACCCAG
>JBBRUO010000176.1:0-10345 GCA_038247725.1 Gemmatales bacterium | reverse complement strand
CTAGTGCAGTTTCAGGCGGATAGTTGTGTGAGGGACTCCAGGTGTTCGCAGCCGTAGTAGTCGCACACGCGGGTTCGCACCTCGTCGGCCGCGAGCAACCGTTCCGGCTCGACGACGGCCTTCTCGCCGTGCGCCCACTTCGGCTCGATCGGGTTCAGCCACGGGCTCTTCACCGGCAGGAAGCACGCCACGATCCGCACACCGCCGTTCGTCCTGGCGGCCCGGTTGTGCGTTCGGATCCACGCCCGCACCCGCTTGCTCCCGTGCCACGCCGCGTTGTCCCACACCAGCAGCAACGCCTTCTTGCCCTCGGCCTTCAATCGCTCGCACACCCACCCCAAATAGTCCTCCGTCACCTGAGAGACCGGGCGACCCGATACGAACCGCGGCATCATCCCGCCCGTGTCCGCCCGCAACAGCCCGTAGCACGACAACGCCTTCGGGTCCGCGTCGTCCTTCGGCACGGCCCGCTCGACCAACCGCAACGGTCGGTCCTCGGGAGTCCAGGCGAGCATCGCCGGCAGGGCCAGCCGAAGCCACAAGCACACGTCCTGATCCCCCAGCACCCACTCCGGGTGCGACGCCGCCAACCGGATCAGCCGATCCCGCGCGTGTTTTTCCCGCGCGTACGCCGGGTCGGGGCTGGTGATCCACGTCTTGGCCCGCTTCCACCCGTGACCCAGACGCTTGACGGCCTGCCGAATGGCCTCGTGGGACAACCGCCGCGGGGTCAGACCCTGTTCGAACGCCACGTCGGCGAGCAGGTCCAGCGTCCAGGTGCTCCGGGGTTTGCCGAAGCGACGGGGCGACTGGTGGAGGATGCCCTTGAGCGGTTCGGCCTGGGCCGCGTCGAGGATCGGTTGCGCGTCCTTAGGTCCGCGCTTCTTCTCGCCCAGGCAACCCGCCCCTTCCGTCGCGAAGGCGTGGAGGGCGTTGTGGACGGTGCCAAGAGCGCAACCGACGTGCGAGGCGATCTGGGCCGGTCGCTGGCCGTCGGCGCTGGCCAGCAGGATCTGAGCCCGTCGGAGCGTGAACGCTGCGCGACTGCGGAGGCCGGCGTGGAGCGCCCGACGCTCGGCGTCGGACAGTTCCCGAACGAATAGGGGTGGCTTCATGCTCCATTATTCGGGGCCAACCACCCATTCCCAAGTAACTGATTGAGACTCCACTAGGGGGACTCGACGACGGGAACGTGGTGGGATCGCGGCGGTTCAGCGCGCAGGTGTCGGCGGTGCTGCTGGGGCACCTGGCGTGCGCGACGGTGCTGGCGAAGGCCCAGCGGAAGGAGGGGCGCTTCGGCACCCTGCGACTGTCCCCCATCGCCAAGAAGTTGTACGACCTGACCGCCGAGGAGCGCGCCGCCCCACTCACCTGACCCCGACAGCGCAAGTGACTCGTCTCGATTCCCCTGAAGTTCACCCCTGAAGCGAGACCAGTTGGGGCCTGGTTTATTGTACGGTCGGCGCGGCGATCTGGTCCGCCCGCCGCACTTCCAGCCGCAACCCTCGCGTCGCCACCGTCGGGAGGATTCTGCTTGCGGGGTGAGTTGGAGACGCGGATACTGACTGACCCCGGTCCTATACTCTCCACCAACGCTTTTTCCTTGAAGGACTCCCATGTTGAAACGTCGTTTTTGCACCGCGGGCCTGGCACTGGTGCTCGCCGCCACGGTCGCCGCCCAAGAGCCCAAGCAACAAGTCAACCCCTCCGTCAAGCACCTGAACCGCGACAACGCACGGCACAAACAGTTCCTCAAGGTCGTCGAGAAGGGGGAAGGCGACGTGATCTTCCTCGGCGACTCCATCACCCAGGGCTGGGAGGGGGCCGGGAAGAAGGTGTGGGCCGACAACTTCGCCCCGTTGAAAGCGGTCAACCTCGGCATCGGCGGCGACCAAACCGGCCACGTGCTGTGGCGGATCGACGAGGGCAAGGAACTGGAGCCGCTCAAGCCCAAGGCCGCCGTCATCATGATCGGCACGAACAACATGGGCGGCCACAGTGCCGAGAACATCGCCGGCGGGGTGAAGGCCATCGTCGATGACTTGCGGAAGCGGAAGCCCGACACGAAAATCCTCGTGCTCGGCATCTTCCCCCGCTCCGCCAAGCCGACCGACGCGATCCGGGACAAGATCAAGAAGGCGAACGCGATCCTCGCCAAACTCGATGACGGGAAGATGGTCACTTACAAGGACATCGGCGAGAAGTTCCTCGAACCGGACGGCACGCTGGACCGGAAGATCATGCCGGACCTGCTTCACCTGAGCCAGAAGGGGTACGAGATCTGGGCCGAGGCGATCAAGGACGACGTGACGAAGTTGTTGAAGTGACGACGCGGGCGGCGTCCCAGGTGGTCCCGTCGCCGTCGCCCCGCGCGAGCGCGGCCGCCGCCAGTTCCGGGGCGATCGGGTGCGGGCCGACGTGACGGAACCAGTAGTTGGCGTTCCCGGGGTCGGGTTCGCGGCGGTACAGGCTGGCGTGCCAGACGCAAAGTGACGCGTGATACTTTCGGATTCCCCTGATTTCCTGGGCGTTTTCGCGGTGGCACCGATAGCGCTTTTCACACGGTTTCGCACCTTTCTCACCGCGTATGGTGCGCGGAAAGGTGGAGGGGATAAGCCCGCTGAACAGCTTCGGCGCTCCCGATTGAGGGCAAGGGTACCGTTCCGCATCCGGGGCTCCTCTCGGCTCACGGAGGGCACCCCGGTCCGCCTCGGCGGCGACCGCCAGCCGTCGCAGGCGGTCGTACTCGACCGGATCGGCGTCGCCAGCCACCTCGAACGCCTGGGGAGCGGCGGCTGTCGTCGGCAGCGAGGATCACCCGTTCGGGGGTGAGGCTGCCGTGCGCCCGCCGCTCGGCGTCCAAGGTGCCGCGGGCCGCCATGTGCGCGGCGTGTTCTCCGGTCATCGGCCGGCTCCCCCGCTTCGGAACTGGATCGGTTAGACAGGCACTCCACCGGGCCATTGACGGGCGGACTATTGCACCGTCAGGCGATAGAAGCGGTCGTTGTAGACGTGGCCGCGGTACGGGCGGAGGAAAAGCAGTCGGAGGAACTGCTCATACCAGCGCCGCCGGGACGGAACAGCATTCGGGTTCAGGCACGTACGACAGTGCATAACGGCCTCTCCGTAGAATCCGTGGTAATGGGAGAGAATTTCTTGCCCACGGCAGTGAGCAGGTTTGTCAACGGCCTGTGTTGGGACGGTCAGATGCTTTGCGGGCGACCGGGCGACCGGCCGGCGCTGCCCAGACGCGAGGGAATTGAGCGCAAGGGTCGGGCGATCTGCGTCCGCCGACCGCTTTCCCCGAAGGCGGTGACACGCCCCGAAGCCGCAAAGGGCCACGACGACTGCGGCCGGATATCTCATCTCCGTTCCGTATCCAGTCACCCCGTCCAAATTCATTCTCACCTTGCCGGGCGGTCCGCTTGAGGCGGCCGAGGCGTGCCGCGGGGCGCGGTCGCCGACGGCGCTGGTGGCGATCACGGCGTTCGTGGCCTTCCGGCGCGGGTTCGGACCGCTCGGCGGGTCGCTCTTGATGGCGTTCGCCATCCCCACCGTGGTCGCCGCCAACGTCCTCCGCGTGTTCCTGAGTGGAGGGATTCAGGAAACCTGGGGTGCGGAGGACATTCGCGACGACTGGCACGAGGCGCTCGGCTTCGCGATGGGGCTGGTCGGGCTGGCGGGAGTTCTCGGACTGGCGGGCGCGGGCGGTCGCCTGGCGGCCGGGTGGGACGTGACGGTTGATGTGTCGGCCACCCACGACACGGGGGGAAGGGAGACGGTCAGACGAGGCGTCCTCCCGGCGGTCGTCGCCGGGTTACTCGTCATTTCGGGGGCGGGTACCGCGTACGCGGGGCGCCTCGGCTGTCGGGCGGTGGGCGAGAGCCTCCGTCCCGTTGGACCGGATCCCCCCGCGACTCGGCACCTGGCAGTCGGACGGGGAAGAAGCGATCCCGCCCGACGGGACGGAGAAACTCGGGCAGGATCCCGGCCGTTACCGTTCGACTGTCTCCTCAGCATCGTTGCTGGTTCTTCAAGGGTGGCGGCAGGTTACGCTGCCGGTAGCGATAGAAGCGGGCCAGTTCGTTTCGCCGCAACCACCGCGTGACGCGCCGTGAGGTCGTCTCGCTCGCGTGGTACCCCAGCGCCTCCGCCAACCGGCACGCGATCCACTCCCGAACCCGCGGCACCGTCAGCGGTCAACGCCGGCGTCTGGATTTTTTCCCCGCCGCGTGGTCCCGGCCAGGAACCACACGGCCACCAGTGACCGCGTCCGGTGGTGATGCCACCCGATCCACGTCCGCACCTGGTAGTCGCCCAATCCCGCCTCGCTCTGCGCCCGCTGCAAGCCCTCCGCGATCCGGTGCTCCGCCTTCGCCACCCGCGCCCACTCCGAGAGCGGCACCGCCTCCCCTCGCGCGAACCCCAGGTCGTCGTCGTACTTGTCCGTCCCGTCGCGCTGCCACTCGCGGGTCACGACTAGACATTCCTCCGGTCCAGCCGCGGTGCCCAACCTGGCCGTCACCCGACGCCGCACCGCCTCGACCTCCGGCGGGCCCTTCGACCCATCCCGCACGTCGATCCGCGTCCACGCTCTTGCCGACAACGCCGCGCACCCGCGCGCCACCCGCACGAACGGACGGGCCGGCGGTCGGCCCCGACCGGAGTACGCCGGCGGGTCGATGTCGAGATCGCGGATCAACGTGTTGGACGGAACGGGCAACAGGTATCGCTCGCTCTTCTGGCGTAATTCCTGGCGAAATGCCGGCGGTCGGCCCATCTCGTCGTCGCCGCGGATCCACCGGGCGGCAACGTCGCGCCGTGCTCGGCGAGCACCTCCAGGGCCAACTCGTGGCGGGTGCGGAACGGCGTCCGCTTCGGCACCCCGGCCTCCCGGCACCGCTTGCGATCACCCGTCCACTCCCACACCAATCCCCCTGCCGCCCTGGAAAATCCAGGGGGAAACCCGGTCACCCCAGGGCTGTTCAGCGGTTGAAGTTGGGCAAGATGTTGAACCACAAAGGACACGAAGAGCACGAAGAATAACTGTGTGTTCCGCTCGGTTCTTCCACATCGTGTCCTTCGTGCTCTTCGTGGTTCAGTCCGCTTCTCTTCAATCTCTGAGCAGCCCTGCCGGTCACCCCCCCCGACGTGATTCGCCGGCCGGCCACATCCGACCGACGACCTGCTCCGCCTCGCCGCCCACTCGCTCACCGGCCACCGCCGCCGCACCTCTTCCGGGCCGAGGTCACCCGGACCCTGTGCGGCGACAGTCCCCGTGTCGTCGAGCGACGCTTCGGCTGGGGGCGCAGCACCGTCGAGACCGCTCTCCATGAGCTGAACACCGGCATCCGCTGCGTCGAGCGGTTCGCGAGCTGCGGCCAGGTGCCCACCGAGGTGGCCAACCCCCAACGGGCCGCCGACACCCGCGACCGGGTCGACCCCCGCACCCAGGCCGACCCCGAACGGAAGTCCGAGCGGGTGGACGCGAATTTGTGCGCCCGCGAGGTGTGCGAACGGCTACGGAGCGAGAAGGGGGATGCCGCGGACGCGGTGCCGAGCGAGCGGACGATGCGGGACATCCGGAACCGCATGGGCTACCGTCTGACGCGGATTCGCAAGGCCAAGCCGCTCCGCAAGACGGCCTCGACGGATGCCATCGTCGCCAACGTGGCGGCGGTGAAAGCCGAGGCCACGGAGGGCGCGGAAACGCTGGAAATCTCGACGGATCCGAAGGCGAAGGTGAGTGAAGGCGGATACGCCCGCGGGGGGAAAAACCCGGACGGCGTCGGACGGGATGTCGGCGAACGGTCTCGACCATGACCCGCCGGCGACGACCCAGTGGACGCCGCCGGGCATCCTGATGGTGGCGAGCGGGGCGTTGACGCGGCTGTTCGGGCGGACGGAGACGAGCGACTGATGGGTGGACGGATTGACGGCGTGGTGGGAACAAGGGAAGGGCGGGTGCGGGCGGGTGCGCAAACGGTGATGGATCTGGACAACGGGCCGCATAACGCCGGGGTGCGGAGGCCGTTCTGGAAGCGGCTGGTGGAGTTCGGGGATGCGACGGGGTTGACGGTGCGGCTGGTGTCCGATCCGCCGGACCACAGCAAGGACAACTCGGGGGAGCGGTGCGGGTCGAGTCTGGAGCGGAAGTGGGGCGGGGGGTTGCGGACCCGTTTGGAGGTGATCCTGGGGTACGCGCGACGGACTCGATGGAAGGGGCAGCCCCCGACGGTCGGGGAGTTGAGTGGGGAGTACGCCGACGGGGTGACGCGGGCGAAAGCCCAGATGACGCCGGTCGAGGCGCGACTGGAGCGGTCGATGACGTTACCCAAGTACGACATCACCATCCGCCCACGACAGGCCATCGGCGGGTAAACGTCCACCCGCCGGACGCCCTTCGTCTACGTCACTTTGTGAACCGGCTTTTCATTTTCCTCTGTCTCACCACCCATCCGGAACGACCCCGGCGGAACGAAGTGACCCGCCAGCGGCACCCCGCCGGGCAGCACCCGCGTGTGCTGCGGGACGCCCGGCTTGACGCCCGGGTCGATCCACTCGACGATCCGCGCCCGCCACTCGGCCCGCTCCGGGGGCGCGTCGGGTTCGCGACCGGTGCGGATCAACGCGCGGTGCAAACGGAGGAGTGCTGCGCGGCGGGGGGCGTCGCACTCGTCCCGCCAGTCGGCGAGGACGAGCCGGCGCAGTTCGGTCGCGGGGTCGGCGGCGATCCCCGCCGCCAGCGCGTCGAGGCCGGACATCACTGGCGTCTCCGACGAGAGTAGCATTCCCAACCCGGGACAACCGTTGCGGTCATCAAGTCCTCTCCGGACGGTGCCGTCGAGGGTGAAATACACGCCGGCGATGGGTCGCCGGCCTGACCGCCCACGTGCGATCCGTCGCCGAGTGGACCACCGTCCCGGCGTGCAACGCCAAGAGGTCACGACCAGGCGTTCCAGGGTGTCTAAAAACCCTGCCTCACAGCAAGAATCCCTAGCAATCCCAACACTCCAACGCCTCCAGAATCGGCATCAGTCGAGCGAAGGCTGGGCGAATTTTACGGCCTGCGGTTCCAGCCAGCCGGTAACAGGGGGAAGAGCCAGAGGAGATCATTGGCGAAATGCTACAGCACCAACCAGAACGCGAGAGGACAAGAGCGGCCGGTTAACGATTCGATCTGGCGGAGCGGGGTCAGCGAACAGGGGACCAACGGCGGGCACAGCGGTAGACGGCTTCCACCTGGGCGGGGAGCCGGTGCGGGGCGAAGTCGCGGAGGGCGGTGCGACGGGCTTCTTGCCCCAGACGGGCGCGGAGGGCGGGATCGGCAACGAGTGCGGTCAGCAACCGGGTGAAGGCCGCCGAATCGCCCGGTGGGAATCCGATCGCGTCAATGCCGTCGCGGAACAACTCGGCCGCGCCGCCGGCCGCCGACACGACCACCGCCCGCCCGCAGCTCATCCCCTCGGCGATGGTCAAGCCGAACGGCTCCGGCCGCGTGCTCGCGTGGACGACGACATCCAGCGCCCGATAAACGGGGGCCGGATCAGGCTGGAACGGCACGAACCCGGCGCGACCGGCGAGGCCGAGGTTCGACGCGCGTTGTTCCAGCTCGCCGCGCGACACCTGCGAGCCGGCGGTGGCATAGATCGGACCACCGACGACGTAGCCGCGAACGGCGGTTTGGGCCGACAGTTTCGCCAGCGCGTCGAGGAACACCCCGTGGCCTTTCCAGTTGGCGTAGGTGGCGACGAGGCCGACGCGGACGGTATCGCTCGGTGCTGGTGGCAACTCGGCGAGTGCGTCCAGGTCCGCCACGTCTCCGTCGGGTGCGAAGTGGTCGGGATCGGTCGTGTTGCGAACCGTCACGCACGCCGCGCCGGGCAGCACACGAGCGAAGTCCGCACGCACTGCGTCCGAGATCGCCACACCGACAGTGCAGCTCCGGCGGGCGGCCTTAATTGCCCATTTAGCGAGTGGCCGTTCGGAGTAGAAGTCGTGCAGGTGCCAGACGACGGGAACGCCGGCCGGCCCCGCGAGCGCGGCGAGGAGGTGCGTCTTCAGCCCGTGCGAGTGAATCACTGCGGGCCGATGCCGGGCGATGGCGTCTCCGAGCCGCCGCGCGAATGCGAACAGGTCTGGCCCGTCGGAGAGGAGTGTCCCCAGCAGTCGGCGCGACCCGCCACGCTTCGCCCCGGTGTCACCGGCGGCGGCGAGCCGATCCGGCAGTGGCACCACTTCGACGGACACTCCGATGTCCGTCAACCGATGGCGAAGCGGGCCGTCGGCCAGCAGCACGGCGGTCAACCGTGGTGCCGGGTCGAGTCGCCCGGTCGCCACCGCCCACGCCAACAGCACACGTTCCGCCCCGCCGACGGTACCCACCGGGTTCAGAATGGTGACGGTCATGCCACCTGCCGGGACGCCTTGGGCGTATCGAGCAACCGCTCGAAGAAGGTCAGGTGCTGTCGGGCGACGACCGGCCAGGAGAACTCGTCGCGGGCGCGGGCGAGGCCGGCACGGGCGTACTCCGCCCGCCGTGCCGGGTCGTGCAGCAGTTCGGCGATCGCACGGGTCCAGCCGGCTTCGTCCCGTTCCCCGACGACCACGCCGGTGTCGCCGATGACCAGGGGGATTTCGCCGCTGTCGCTGCCGATCACGGGCACACCAGCGGCGAACGCCTCGACCAGCATCCGGCCGAACTGTTCCTTCCACGTGGGCGTTGTCTGGCTCGGCGCGCACAGGACGGACATGGCGTTCAGGTACGCCGGCACCTGCTCGTGCGTGACATCGGTACACACCCGCACCCGGTCCGGGCGTCGGGCCGCCCACTCCCGGACCTGTCGCTCCAGCGGGCCGGCCCCGACCAACAGCGCTCGCCAGTCGCCCGGCACGGCGTCCAGCGCGCGGGTGAGCAGGCCAATCCCTTTTGCCGGGACGAACCGGCCGAGGTAGCCGACCACCGGCGGGCCGGCGGCGTCCCAACCGAGGGTTCGGAGCAGTTCCGCCCCCCTCACGGCGTTCGGGCGGAAGGCATCCGTGTCGACGCCGAGTGGGATGCGGGCGTGCGGCGTCTCGTACCCGGCGCGGGCCGACAGGTTCCGTTCCACCAGCGATCCGCTACAGATCCACCCGGCCGCCCGCCCGAGTGCGAACTGCTCGACCCACTCGAACGGCGGCGGGTACGTCTTGTTCAGACTCTGGGCGGTGCGATACACGAGCGCGGCGCGGTGGCTCGCCCACAATGCGATTTGTCCGCCGGCCAAGATGTACGGCTCCTCCCAACAGTGAATCACGTCCCACGGCTGACGGAGGAGGCGTTGGAGTTGGCGCCCGTAGCAAAACAGGTGGACGCGGCGGGTGAGATACGCGGAGACGGGGACGACCTCGGCGGTGGCGTCCGGCTCCGGGGCGAATCGGACAGGGCGGAGATCGTTGCCGATGAAGTGTGACGGGGCCGCCACCGTCACCTCCCAGCGTCCGGACCCCGCACGCGCCATCTCGTGCGCGAGGCGGCGGTTGACGGTGACGGTGTAGGAGTGGCCGAGGGTGAGCAACCGGAGGGGGCGTGGGGTTGGCAAGACAGTCTCATTCGCTCCGGTGTGAATCGGAGTTACGGCTCCAACGTTGGCCGTTCCTTTATGGGCGGGGCCGATAATTGGTTCTCTCCGAGAAGTTGCCACACGAATGACCCCCGAGTTCCGCAACCCGGTCCAGGCCAAGATAGGCCCCGGCGATCACGCTCGCGTGACGCGCCCAACCGTACTGCCCCGCCCATGCCAGCCGCTCTGCCCACGCGGGCACCGGTGTCGTCCCGTCAAATGTCCCGGCCACCACTCGCGCCCAGGTCGGGACGTCCGCGACCGGGGCGTACAGGGCCGCAGGCCCACCAACTTCCCGGAGGACCGGGATGTCGCTGGCGACGACCACCGCCCCGCACGCCAGGGCTTCGATGACGGGGAGCCCGAACCCCTCGGCTTCGCTCGGCACCAGGACAGCGGCCGCTCGGCGGTAGAGTTCAGCCAACTGTGGGCGAGTGAGGCCGGTGAGTTTGACCACCCGCTCGCCGAGACCGAGTCGGGCGATTTGACCCGCTCGCTCGGCCGACCACGGCGGGCCAACCTGAACAAGGTGGAGATCCGGCCGCCGGCGGCTCAGTTCGGCGAACACGTCGATCAGGACATCGAGCCGCTTCCGGGCCATGTCCCCGCCGACATGCAGGAGATACGGCCGCGGCGGGGGGGGCGAAAGCGCGGTGGGGTCTGGTGTCGGGGTGAATTCTGCCGCAGTGCCGTACGGGGCGAGAACCAATTTCTCGGCCGGACACACCCGCAAACGAAGGAGT
>JBBRUO010000175.1:0-10373 GCA_038247725.1 Gemmatales bacterium | reverse complement strand
CTACCCCCCCCCCGCGCGCGGCCGGGCGGCGCGCCCCGCCCCGGGGGGGGGCCCCCGCGCCCCCGCGCCCCCCCCACGGCTCTTCGCCCATCAGGTCCGCATCGTCTCCGATCCTTGGGGGGCCATCGGGAACGTGTTGTCTTTCTCGTCGCGCGTCGGTTCACCCAAAGTAATCACCGTTTCTGACGCCCCGTGGCGGCGATCGGTGACGCTCACTGTTTTCATCTCGGTGTGGACGACTGGCACGCCTGTGCCGATAATACCTGGGTGAACTTGCCCGCCGGACCGTTATCGTGCTAAGGAATGCCGTGGAAAGTCGCTCGTTCACCGAGGCCTTGCCTTGAACTGATAAGCCACCCACCCCAGCGAGGGGCGCTGCAACGGGACGCATTCGGCGTACTTGTCAGGCTCGCGGGGGTGACTTACTACCGTGCAACGGCGCCCGTTCATAGTTTTAGGAGACTTTGAACGTGTCTGCTATTGCGCACAAGCCGTCCACCTTCCGCGACTACCACGTCGCCGACATCGCGCTCGCCCCGTGGGGCCGCCGCGAGATCGCCATCGCCGAAACCGAGATGCCCGGCCTCATGGCCATCCGCGAGGAGTACGCCGCCCGGCAGCCCCTCAAGGGCGCTCGCGTCACCGGCTCCCTGCACATGACCATCCAGACGGCCGTCCTCATCGAGACGCTGACGGCGCTCGGGGCGGAAGTCCGCTGGGCGTCGTGCAACATTTACTCGACCCAGGACCACGCCGCCGCCGCCATCGCCGCCGTCGGCGTGCCGGTGTTCGCCCACAAGGGCGAGACCCTGACCGAGTACTGGGACTACACGCACAAGATCTTCGAGTGGGCCGACGGCGGCTTCACCAACATGATCCTGGACGACGGCGGGGACGCCACCCTGCTGCTGCATCTGGGGGCCCGCGCCGAGAAGGACCTCTCCGTCCTCGACAAGCCGGGCAGCGAGGAAGAGCGCGTCCTGTTCGCCGCCATCAAGGCGCGGGTGGCCGCGCAGCCGGGCTGGTACTCCGAGCGGCTGGCCGCCGTCAAGGGCGTGACCGAGGAGACGACCACCGGCGTCCACCGCCTGTACCAGATGCACAAGCGGGGCGACCTGAAGTTCCCGGCCATCAACGTGAACGACTCCGTCACCAAGGCCAAGTTCGACAACCTGTACGGGTGCCGCGAGTCGCTGGTGGATGGCATCAAGCGGGCCACCGACGTGATGATCGCCGGCAAGGTCGCCGTCGTCGCCGGCTACGGTGACGTGGGCAAGGGGTCGGCCCAGGCGCTGCGGGCGCTGTCCGCCCAGGTGTGGGTCACCGAGATCGACCCGATCTGCGCGCTCCAGGCCGCGATGGAAGGCTACCGCGTCGTGACGATGGAGTACGCCGCCGACAAGGCCGACATCTTCGTGACGGCCACCGGCAACTACAACATCATCACCCACGACCTCATGGTGAAGATGAAGGACCAGGCGATCGTCTGCAACATCGGCCACTTCGACAACGAGATCGACGTGGCGTCGATCGAGAAGTACCAGTGGGAGGAGATCAAGCCGCAGGTCGATCACGTCATCTTCCCGGACGGCAAGCGGATCATCCTGCTCGCCAAGGGCCGGCTGGTGAATCTGGGCTGTGGCACCGGCCACCCGTCGTACGTGATGAGTTCGTCGTTCGCCAACCAGGTGCTGGCCCAGATCGAGCTGTGGCAGCAGAACGACAAGTACCCGATCGGCGTTTACGTCCTGCCCAAGAAGTTGGACGAACACGTCGCCCGGTTGCAGCTCACGAAGCTGAACGTGCAGCTCACCGAACTGACGGCCGAGCAGGCGGCCTACATCCACGTCTCGAAGGAAGGGCCGTACAAGACGGATAGCTACCGGTACTAAATTCCTGGGGTGGCCGACTCTCTCCGAGAGTCGGTGCCTTCTTACCGCGGCACCGGCTTCCGAGCCGGTGCTTTCTCACGCCCCCTGCTTCCGCAGCTCCCATTCTTCGGACGTCACCAACACGTCGCGGGCGCTGCTGCCGTTGAACCCGCCGAGCAGCCCGTCTTCGGTCATGAAGTCGATCAGCCGGCTGGCGCGGCCGTAGCCGATGCCGAGCGCGCGCTGAAGCAAACTGGTGCTGCCCCGCTGCTCGCGGAGGACGACCTCGATGGCCTGCTCGTACATCGGGTCGCGGTCGCGGAGTTTCTCGCCCAGGTCACTCGGCCCGTCCTTCGCCTTCAGGTTCAGCAACTCGCCCTCGAAGTTCGGCTCGTACTGGCTCAGTTCCGTCGTGATCCGCTCGATCTCGCGGTCATCGACGTAAGTGCCCTGCCCGCGGATAATGGTGCTGGTGCCGGGTTGCAGGAACAGCATGTCACCCATGCCGAGCAACTTCTCCGCGCCCTTCTCGTCCAAGACCACCATGCTGTCAGAGCGGCTCGCCACCTGGAAGCAGATGCGTGCCGGCAGGTTGGACTTGATCAGGCCCGTGATAACGTCCACGGTCGGCCGCTGGGTCGCCAAGATCAGGTGAATGCCCGACGCCCGGCTCTTTTGCGCCAGTCGGATAATATGCGTCTCGACTTCCTTCTTCATGCTCATGATGAGGTCGCCGACTTCGTCCACCACCAGCACGATGTACGGCATCTTCCGGGGAATCGCCTTCCGTTCGTCCTCCGTCTGCGGGTCGATGCGGCGGATCAACTCGTCCCAGGTCAACTCGTTGTAACTGGCGATGTTGCGGACGCGGGCCTTGCGCAACAACTCGTACCGGTCCTCCATCTTATCCACGGCCCACGCGAGTATCGCTTCGGCCTTCTTGTCGTCCGTCACCACCGGATGCATCAGGTGCGGGATGTGCGCGTAGTCACTGAACTCGACCTTCTTCGGGTCGATCAAGATGAGCCGGCATTCGTCCGGGTCGCGGGTGAGCAGGAAGCTCTGGATGATCGCGTTCAGGCAGACCGACTTGCCGGTGCCGGTGCGGCCGGCGATGAGCAGGTGCGGCATGGTGGCCATGTCGTACACCAGGCTCCGCCCCTCCACGTCCTTGCCCAGGTAGATCGGCAACTTGTACTTCTGCACCTTCGCGGTGGTCGCCTGAATGAGTTCCTTCAGCCGCACCGTCTGGCGGTGGTCGTTCGGCACCTCCACGCCCATCGTGCTGCGGCCGGGCAGCGAGGGCACGATCCGCACGCTCGGCGCGCCCAGGTTCAATGCGATATCATCCGCCAACGCCGTCACCTTGTTCAACCGCAACCCCGTCTCCAGCGCGATCTCGTATTGCGTGATGACCGGCCCGGTGTGGATGCCGACCACCCGGATGTTCAGACCGAAGTCGGTGAACGTCTTTTCCAACAGCGCGGCTTTATCCCGCAACCGCTGCTCGTGATCCTCGATGGGGAACGGGTCGGGGTCGGCCAGCAGTGAGAGCGACGGCCGCTCGTACCCGTCGGGCCGCACGCTCGGCGGTTCGGCGGTCACGTCCACCGGGTCATCGAACGCCTCGCGGGGGACGACCCGGAGCGTCGGCGGAAGCGGGGTCGGCGGGGCGGGCGACGGCGGCTCCGCGTGCCGGTGGATCGGCACGTCCTCCACTTCCTCGCCCGGTTCCGGCTCGGCGTCGGGGGGGATGGCGTGCCGGATGATCGGGATGTCCTCCGCCGACGGCGGGTCGGCCTTCTCCAGCGGAATGGGCGCGTCCGCGACGGGTTTCGTCGCGGCGTTCAACGCCCGTTCCCCGCCAGTCGCCAGCAGGCGAAGGGTCACTCCGACGGCCCACACCAGCCACCCCACCGGCCCCGGCAGCGTCAGGGCCAACCCGACGACGGCGACGGCGAGCAGGGCCAGCAGTGGCAGCGGCGGCGTGGCCGCGTCGGTGAGGAAGTACCCGCCGACCGCGCCCAGCGACCCGCCCGGCCCGTACACGCTGACGGCCGGCGATGCGGGGGCGTACAGGTCGGCCGCGACGGCCCCGCACGCGGTCAGGACGGCCCACCCGGCGACCCGCGCGAGCAACACCACGAGGCCCCGACCGGCGACGTACAACCCCAAGCACGCCAGCCACCCAGCGCACGCCACCCCCAGAGCGAGGCCGGCGGCGTCGAGCAGGAGCCGGCCCAGCCACGCCCCGGCCGGGCCGAACGGCGAGGCCGCGACGGTGACGACCGACGTGGCGGCGAGGGCGAGCGCGACGACGAACACCAGCGCGGCCGTGTCGAACCGGCGGCGCGGCGGGTCGGGGAACACCTCCGGCATGGCGACCGCCTCCGGCCGAGGGACGGAACAATCGCTTATTGTCCGGCGTGCGCACGTCGAACTGTAGTCGATGGCGGGCTTCGGCGAAGATGGGGAAGGCACCGGCGGCGGAAAAATCGCTACCGCCGGCAAGGCTTCGCGGCAATTGGCAACTCTTCGGCGAACCGACGGGTGAAATCGGCGGCGGCGGGCCGCGTCAGGTGGAAGCCGTCGGGCAGGCTCTCGTCGTCCGTCACCCAGTCCCGCGCGTCGATCAGTGACACCCCGGTGTCGCGACGGACGGCGGCGAGGTGGTCGTCCGCCAGACGGACGGACTCGGCCGTCTTCAGCGTCCGGAACCGCTCCGACTCCGGCAGACACGCGAGGACGACCGCGATGCCGTGGCGTTCGCAATGCGAGAGACACGCCCGCAGCGCGCGGTCCTGGGTCGCGTCCACGGAATAGAAGCGATACAGCGGCCAGTAGTAGCTGAGGACGTGCGGCCAGCCCTTGTCCCGCTCGGCGGCGGTGCTGGTCTCGCGGCCGGGCAGCCACCCCCAACCGTCGAGGCGGGCGAACATGGCGTCGCCCCGCTCGGTGTGCGGCAGCCAGCCGGGGGCGAACCGGTCCATCAGCGGCTTGCGGTGCGCGAGGAACGGCCGCCACTTCGACGCCGCCGTACGGCGCTTTGTCTCGGCCGGGTCGGCGAAGAACTCGTCGATGGTCGGTTCGTCCTCCGGGCGGAACCGCGTCGGGTTCAAGCGGCCGTCTTCCCGGTACCCGTCGCCCCCGCGGAAGAACGGCGGCCAGTATTCCAAAACGACGGCCGCCGGCGTGATCCCGTCGTGGTGCAATCGCCGCAGGATCATCAATTGCGTCACCGGGCCCGCCCCGGCCACGGACATGTTGAACAGGAGTGGCCCGGTCCCGATCTCAACTGCGTCCGATCGAACGCCCATCGCCGTGCGGGAACTGCCGACGACCACGACCAGCGGGCGACCGGGATGCTCCTTCAGCCGCTCTCGCAGCGAAGCAAGCCGCAGCCCGTATTCTGGGTCGCGGAGGTGCGGCGGGCCGTAGTCCAGCAGCAACCCGAAGCCGAGGTTCACCGCGAGCAGCACGACGGCGAAACTGGCGAGCACGCGGAACGCCCGACGGCGACGGGACCGCGACACGACGCGCGCGGCCGGAGACACGACGACTTCGACACGACGAACGACGACCGCGGTGGGGGTGTCGGTCATCGCCGCAACTCCTCGGCGAGGCGGGCGGTGAACGCCTCCGCGCCGGAGGCGGTGAGGTGGTGGCCGTCCACACAATCCGCGTCCGCTACCCACTCGCGGGCGTCGATCAGGCGGGTCCCGGTTTCACGGGCGAAGTGATCCACCCACTCGCGGAGCCTGGCATTTCCAGCCGTTCCGTACCAACTTCTGAACGCGGACGACTCCGCGCTGAGCATCAGAATCGGCGTCGCGCCGTGCGATTGGCAGCAGTCAATCGTGTCCCGCACGGCCGCCACTGCCGCGCCGCCGGGCCGGTAGTGCGCGAACGCCGGGAGGTAAAGGCCGCACTCGCGCAACAGCGCGGGGCGGCGGTCCGCCGGCGGAATATCCGCGCCGCGGACGAAGCCGAAGCGGTCGGTGCGGCCGGCCAGCGTCATCCCGAACGGGCAGGCCAACAACTCCGGCGCGTAGCGATCCAGTGCGGCGACGCGGTAGGTGTGGGTCGTCTCCAGCCACCCGGCGGGGCGGTGCTGCACCGGTGTCGGCAGTCGCCACCCGTACCCCCTCAGCACGCCGACTTCGTCACTCTTCAGGCGGTACTCGTGCAGCCAGCGGTGTTCGTACGGCGGGTCATGATTTGCCAGCATGGCCGGGTGCAACTCGATTAACACCGTCTCGGCGCGGACCCCGGCGGCGAACAGCCGGCGAACGGACAGCGCCGTCGTGATCGGCCCGCAGCCGTGGCAGCCGAAGTTGAACACGGCCGCATTCAACTTCGTTCCGAGGGCGTCCGCGTCCAGCGCCAGCAGCGTCCGCGAACTGCCGACCGCGAGCAGGCGGGGGCGCGGGGGACTCGCGGCGAAGAACTCGCCGTGCGTCCGCAACAGGTCGAACTTCTCGGAATAGATCGGGTCGCGGACCGGCAGCGCGTCGGCTTCGATGGCCCGCGACAGGCCGAATTGCAGGGCGAGGAACGTCGCCACCGCCGCGAGCACGACCACCCGCGCGCGACGGCGCGACCGACTGCGAGTCGCCGGCGGTGACGCGACGACGACCACAACGGACACCACCCGCGCGGCGGCGACCTCGGCGAGGGCTTCTGTCACGGTGCCCTCCGCAGTGCGGGGGCGAGGACTTCCGCCGAGAGCCGCGCGGTGAACACCTCCGCCCCGGCCCCGAACATGTGGTGGCCGTCGTACATGTGGCCGTCGCCGAGCCAGTCGCGGGCGTCGGTCAGCGGGGCGCGGAACTCGGTGGCGAGCGTTTTCACGGCCGCGACGAACCGCTCGCCGGTGCCGGTCGGGTACATCGCGCGGAACGACGACCCCTCCGGGTACAGCACGAGTCGGGTATGGATACCGCGTGCTTGGCACTCACTTAACAACTCCCGAAGTGCCGCGAACGGCCGGCCGTCGGGGGACACACTCGCCAGCGAGCCGGCGTACTCGGTGCGGGCGTTCGCCTCGCGTTCCGCGCGCTCCTCGGCGGTCACTTCTTGCCGGGGCGGGGTGGCCCACCCGTGCGGGTCGGCGGCCCGGCTCCAGTCGAAGCGCAAGTTCCACGGCAACCAACTCGGCACCACACGGCCGAGCAGTTGGAACCGCAACTTCGACCACGGCAGGAGTGCCGACTCCCGCCACGCCTGCCGCGTGCCCGGCCCGAAGCCGTACCGCTCCACGGTTTCGACCTCGCTCATGCAGAGCCGTTCGCCGTTGAGCGTGAGTTGCTCGGCGGGGCCGTTCGGCCCGTCGGCGCAGAGGCCGGGCATCACCTCGACGAGGAGCAAATCGGGTCTCACCCCCGCGTCGAACAGCCGGCGCAGGTAGACCAATTCAGTGACGGGACCGGCGGCAGGCGTGCCGAAGTTGAAGGCGATCACCTTCCGGCCCATCACGTTTTCGGCGTGTTGCCCGTGGAAGCCGAGCAGCGTCCGCGAGCTGCCGAGAGACAGCACGAGCGGCTCGCCGGGTCGGGCAGCGATCTGCCGGCGGAGCATCGCCCACTTGTCGCCGTAGGCCGGGTCTTTCAGCCGGGGCGAGTGTTCGCCGACGACGCCGAGCGCGGCGTTGGCGACGAAGACGAACAACGTCGCAAACAGCAGCGTCCGTCGGCTGCGCGCCACGCGACGGAATCGGCTGGACGGCGGGCCGATCACGACGACCGCGACCGCTTTCACCCGCGGTTCGGTGGCGATCCGGGTGGGGGCGTCAATTGTCATCAAGACCTCACCCCCCGGCCTCCTCTCCGTCCCGGAGAGGGGGTGTTCAAGGTGGAAACGTGCGCGTGGCATTCGCTCAAGCATTTCCGGCCCCCGACGGGGTTCGACCAGAACACTTGCGTTTCGAGCACCCCCTCTCCATCTTTGGAGAGGGGGCCGGGGGGTGAGGTCTTCGCCCGATACCGATCCACGTTCGACCTCCCACGTCAGAAGGTGAAGTAGATGAAGGTGCGGCCGGTCTGCGGGGCGAGCAGCATCGCGGCGGTCAGGCAGACCGCCAGCCCGACGCCCAGTGCCGCCGGTGACGCGGCGTCCCACGCCTGTTGCCACCACCCCCGCGCCACCAGCACATGGCAGGCGAGCAGGAACAGCACCGTGTACCACAGGCTGCGGTTGTGCAGCGGCAAGCTGAATCCGCCGTGCGGGACGAACAGGCGGTTGAGGATTTCCCAACTGCCGGCGATGTCCGGGCGGAAGAACACCCACGCCAGCGACACGCACAAGAAGGTGAAGCCGACACGCCAGACGGTGCCGACGGGCGACTCGAGCGCGGCGCGCACGCCGGGGCGTGGGTCGCACCAGGCGCGGAAGGCGCGGTGACCGATCAGCAACAGCCCGTGCAGCACGCCCCACACGACGTACCCCCACGCGGCCCCGTGCCACAGACCGCCGAGGGTCATGACGATCATCAGGTTTCGCGCCGTCGCCCACGTCCCACCGCGACTGCCGCCGAGCGGGATGAACAGGTAGTCCCGCAGCCAGGTACTCAGGCTGATGTGCCAGCGGTGCCAGAACTCCGACACGTTCGCTGCCAAATACGGCAGATTGAAGTTGCGGACCAGCTTATATCCCAACAGGTGCGCGAGGCCGACCGCCATATCCGAGTAGCCGGAGAAGTCGGCGTAGATGCGGATGGAGAACGCCAGCACCGCCAGCCAGATGGCCGACGTGTTGTGCAACTCCGGGGCGACCAGCGGGCCGGGTTGCAGGCCGGTGCCGTCGGTGAACACCGCCATGCGGTCGGCGATGGCCAACTTCTTGAACACGCCGAGGAGGAAAAACTGCACCCCGACCTGCACCCGCACCCAGTTCCACCGCTTCACCCGCCGCGTCTGCCGCAGGAAGTCACCGGCACGGACGATCGGCCCGGCGACGAGGTGCGGGAAGAAGAGGATGAACAGCAGGAAGTGCGGCAGGCTGCGCTCGGCCGGAATCTTTCGCCTATATACATCTACCGTGTAACTGATGGCTTCGAACGTGTAGAACGAGATGCCGAACGGGACGATGATGTCGAGCGGGCTGAAGGCCGTCGGCGGGCCACCCGCGCCGAGGAGTGTGTGTAGCGATTCCAGGAAGAAGTTCTGATACTTGAAGTAACACAACACGCCCAGGTTCATGCCGACGCTACTCAGCATCAGGGCCTTGCGCAGCCGCGGCCGGGTGGCGGCGTCCATCAGCCGGGCGAGGGTGTAATCGGCCAGCGTGGTGGCGGTAACGAGGAACGCCAGTTCGGCGCTCCACGCGGCGTAGAAGTGGAAACTGGCGACCACCAGCCACCACACGCGGGCGGTGTTCAGCCGGCGGGGGATCAGCCAGTACCCGGCCGCGACGACGGCGAAGAACAGCAGGAACGGCTGCGTCTGGAAGAACGGCTCCGGCATCAGCCCGTGCAGCCAGCGGAAGTAGGCGAACGCCGACTCCGGGGCGGCGGCGGGCGTGGTGGTGGCGAACATGGCGGCCGATCCGTGGTGCCGAGACCCGTGGCGATCCGTCGCCGGGAGCGGGATGGTAACGGAAGGCGGAAGTGGCGGTCAAGCCGAACGGAAAGAGCCGGGGTGCGGGCGTCGAGCGTAAAACTGGCGGGGCGTGCTCCCAACCGCACCGCGGGTGGTAAAATGGCCGTGGTGAACCGAACCGGAGGGGCCGCCCGTGATCTCGCACTTCAGCGTGAAGAACTACAAGTGCCTCGCGGACGTGTCCCTTCCGCTCACGCCCATCCACGTCCTCATCGGCCAGAATGACACCGGCAAGACGAGTCTGTTCGAGGCGATTCGAGCGACGTGTTTCCTCTACTCACTCGTGCCTTCAAGCGGGCATGAAGAGCCGATCCGCATCACGAATGATTGGCCCAAACTCAGGGCCGATGCCTTCCCTGGCGATTGGACAGGAACCGAATTGGTTTGGCGGAAAAGTCGTCAGAAAAACGTCTTGCTCAAAATAGAGCTTGCAAACAGGGGGACCGGAAAGACCTCGGCGATTTGTGATATCCCTTTCGATGACTCGGAGAATTCGTTCTGGAATGATGATGAGGGTGAGAAGCGCCCACTCGGCGTCGAGATTTTCCGCCTCCGTCCTCGCGTCATGGCACGGCCATCAGCGATTCTGTCCACGGCGAGGCTCTCCCTCGATGAAGACGGCTTCGGACTCCCGTCACTCCTCGACGCAATCAAAGACTTCGACGTGGATCGATTCAGCAAACTGAAAACGACACTGAAAAGCTATTTCCCCCGGTTCAATCGCATTAGACTTGAAAACGCCGTCGGGTGGGTGCGCAACATCCAAGAAGGTCAGCCCTTCGACATCCGCGGCGGTCCCGTCGGAAAACAGGTCTGGCTCGTCACCAACGACGGTGACATTCGCCTCTCGCAAGCCTCAGACGGGGTGGTTCTGCTGCTCGGATTTCTGGCCCTCATGTACTCCCCG
>JBBRUO010000174.1:0-10414 GCA_038247725.1 Gemmatales bacterium | reverse complement strand
GCGGACGATGTGCGGGTGCTCGAGCTGGCCGGCGGCACGGGCCTCGCGGTAGAACCGGCCGAGGGCGGCCGGCTGGTCGGCTTTGGCCGGCGGCAGCACCTTGATGGCCACCCGCCGCTTCATGAACATGTGCTCGCACAGGAACACCTGCCCCATCCCCCCGACGCCGACCCGCTCCAGCAGCTTGTACTTGCCGATGGTGAATCCCCGCCACTTCCCGAGGAGGAACTGCTCGCCCTGGAAGTTCGTCAGCAGGCCGTCGTGGGTCATCGCCTCGACCGCCTCGCGGGGGTCGTCGGGGAGGCCGCGGCCGGACTGTCGGCGGTGCAGGTAGTTCGTCAGTGCCTGCTCGTCCACCATCCCGCTCTTGCGGATCAGTTGAGTCAGCTCTTCGACGGACGAGGGGACGGACATCGGTGGGCACCCATTGGAAAACGACGGCTCTGGCACCGCATGGGAGCGGGCGGGACGGGCGACGATTCTCGCGCAACGGTAGAACAGGGGGCGGGCGAACGCAACCGGTAACGGCGGTTTGCGCGGGCCGACCTCCCGTCACCCGGCCCCCGGCACGGGGCGGCCCATCGTGCGGAGCAGCAGTTTCATGTCGTCCCAGCAGTCCTTCTTCGCGGCCGGCGTCTGAAACAGGTACTCCGGCGACAGGGTGCAGATCACCGGGCGGCCGGCGAAGGCGTGGACGGTGCCGCGCAACTCGGAGATCGCTTTCGAGGTGTCCAGGAGCGTGCGGGCGGCGACGGTACCCAAGCAGCAGACGAACTTCGGGTCCACCAACTCGATCTGCTTCAACAGGAAATCGCGGCAGTTGCCGCACTCGGTCGCGGTCGGCGGGCGGTCCTTCGGCGGCCGGCACTTGATCGTCTGCGTCAAATACACGTCGTCGCGGGCCAGCCCCATCGCCGACAGGATGCGGTCGAACAGTTGCCCGGCCCCGCCGGTGAACGGCTCGCCGCCGGTGTCGTCGGCGGAGGCCGGTGCCTGGCCGAGGAACAGCACCTCCGGGGACAGCGGCCCCGTGCCGAACACCGGTTGAGTGCGGGTGGCGAACAGTTCGGCGCACCGCCCGCAGTTGGCCACCTCGTTCGCCAGCAAGGAAAGGGACTGACGGCGGGGGTCGGCCGTGGCGGTTGGCTGTTCCGCTTCGGATTCGGCGGCGGGCGGGAAGAAATCCGCCGGCGCGAGCGGGGCGACCGGCACCCACTCGATACCGGCCGCGCGGAGGGCGGTCAGGTGGAAGGACAGTTGGCGGGCGAGGTCGGACATGCCGTCAGGGTAGGTATCGGCGGGCGGCGTGTCACTTCTTGTTCTGCTTCGCCAGCTTGATGTACTTCTCCGGGTCGGCGTTGAACTCGTCCCGGCAGCCGGAGCAGCAGACGAAGTACGTCTTGCCGTCATAAGTGACGCTGATGGTCCCCCGGCCGCCGCTGACGATGCACTCCGGCCCCTTGGCCACCTCGGCGAACGACTCGCCGTCCTTGGTGGTGCCGACCTGGAATTGCCGGGTGAAGCCCGTCGCCGCTTTCGGCCGGGTGGACACCTGATACAGGAACCGGTTCAGGTGGAGCACAGTCAGGGTGAACTGGTGGACGGTTCCGCCCGCCTCCCGCTCGGCGGTGAGGACCGGCACCTTCTGCTTGCCGACGGTGACTTTGCCGGTGAAGGTGAGTTCTTCCTTGTCCGGGGTCGTCAGCGTGACGCGGAGTTCGCCCGGCTTGTCGCCCCGGCGGATGGTGCCGGCGGTGTAGTGCTTGCCGTCGGTGAACGCGAGGTCGAGCCAGGCGTCGTCGCCTTTGAACCGCCACTCGATGGCCAACTTCTCGGACCAGAAGCCATTGTCGCGGTCGGCGTCGGTGCGGCCGGTGCCCTTCCACTTGCCGATGATCGGGTTAAGGGGGGCGAACGCTTCCTTCGGCGAAACCGGCTTGGCATCCGGTTCGGCCCCGACGGTGAGGGCGGCGGAGAAGAGCAAGGCGGACAGCATGACGGCGACCTCCTGGGATTCTTGGGAGGGCGAGGCTCCCGCCGAGCCGTCTTCAATCGGCTCGGCGGGAGCTCGCCCTCCCAAAGCCACACACAATTAGACGACGGCGGGCCGGGACTGTGTCAGATTATCGGTTCCGGGGCCACTCGTCGTACACGATCCCGAGTCCCAGACCCAGCAGGAAAAGGAGGAATGAGATCGCCGCCGTCCAGACGAGGGCAACAAAGAGTGGAACACCGGGATGGGGCAGTGGTTCGACCGGCGATTTCAACCGATTGCGGATGACGCACCACGCGATCCCAGTGCCGATCACCCAAACGGCAAGCCAAATCAGACTCGGGTAGTCCAGGTGCATGGTGACCACTGAGATCAATCAGATTCTCGAAACGCCGACACCCACGGGGAGAGCCGTGGGTGTCGGGTGTTCGTCGCACCGCCGAGGCGGGATGGATGGGGGTGCCCTGAGCGGCAACCTCCGGAGCTTATGGCTGCTCCTTCCGGCCTGACCAGGTTCACACCTTTGGCTCCGTCAGGCCCCCACCCACCTCGCCCCGGCGGGCGTATTCGCCAGTTTCAGGTTGCAAGTTTCAGAGTTTCAAGAAAGACAAAGACATCAAGACCAGCGGTTCTCGTCTTGAAACTCTCAACTTGCAACCTGAAACTCCTTCGCTGTCTCGAAACTCTGAAACTTGCAACCTGAAACTCACTTCTTGGTCTGTCCGCGGGCGAAGATGCTCGCCACGAAGGTCAGGATGTCCGTGGCACTGGAATCATTGTACCCGTAGTTGCGGATGAGTCGAGCCTTGACCACGTCGATTTTTTCCTGGGTCGCCCGGTCCACCACGTTCGACACCAGGCTGGTCAGCTTGATGGTGTCCTTCTGGTCCTCGAACAGCTTCAGTTCCAGGGCCTTTTGCAGCCGCTCGTTGGTGCGGTAGTCGAACTTCTTGCCGTCGATGGCCAGCGCCCCGATGTAGTTCATGATCTCCCGGCGGAAGTCGTCCTTGCGGCCCTCCGGGATGTCGATCTTCTCCTCGACACTCCGCATCAGCCGCTCGTCCGGGTCTTCGTACTGGCCGGTGTAGCGGTTGCGGACCTTCTCCCGCTGGGTGTACGCCTTGACGTTGTCGATGTAGTTCCCGCACAGCCGGGTGAGCGCCTCTTCGTCGGCGGCGATGGCCCGCTGCACCTCGTTCTTCACCACATCCTCGTACTCCTCGCGGACCACCGCCAGCAGTTCGCGGAAGTGGCGGTGCTGCTCCTCGTCCTTGATGAGGGCGTGGTGCCGCAACCCTTCTTCCAACTGCTTGAGCACCATGAACGGGTTGATGTTGTCCTCGTCCGGGTGGGCGACGAGGGCGTTGCTGATCTTGTCCTGGATGTAGCGGGGGCTGATACCGGTCATGCCCTCGGTCGGGGAGTCCCGCTTCAGTTCGATGACGTTGTCTTCGGTGAAGCCGGGCAGCGTCTTGCCGTTGTACAGTTTCAGCTTCTGGAGCAGGGTCAGGGAGGCGTGCTTGGGCGGGGACAGCCGCGTCAGCACGGCCCACATGGCGGCCACCTCGATGGTGTGCGGGGCGATGTGCTTGCCCCGCACCTTCTCGACGCTGTAGTCCTTCTCGTAGATCCGCACCTCGTCTCGCAGTCGGGTGACGTACGGGATGTCGATCTTCACGGTGCGGTCGCGCAACGCCTCCATGAACTCGTTGTTCTGGAGCCGCTTGTACTCCGGCTCGTTGGTGTGCGCCAGGATCACCTCGTCGATGTCCGTCTGGGCGAACTTCTTCGGCTTGATCTTGTGCTCCTGGCTGGCCCCGAGCAGGTCATACAGGAACGCCACGTCGAGTTTGAGCACCTCAATGAACTCGACGATGCCGCGGTTGGCGATGTTCAGTTCGCCGTCGAAGTTGAACGCGCGGGGGTCGGAGTCGCTGCCGTACTCGGCGATCTTGCGGTAGTTCAGGTCGCCGGTCAGTTCGGTGGAGTCCTGGTTCTTCTCGTCCTTCGGCTGGAAGGTGCCGATGCCGATGCGGTCCTTCTCGGACAGGATCAGGCGGAACACGCGGACCTCGTGCTTGAGCATCTCCAGCCAGTCGCCGTTGTACTTCTTCAGCCGCTCGGTGTACTCGTACCGGCTGTAGGGGCACAGGTCGCCCTTGATCTTGATGTCGTAGGAGTACGGTTTGGCGCACTGCTCGTTCAGCGCGGCCAGCACGCGGGGGCGGTGCTCCTCCGGGATCAGTTGCAGCGGCTCGCCGTGCATCGGGTCCTTGGAGTAGGTGCCGTCCGGGTTCTTCCACATGAAGCTGAACAGCATGCCGGGGTCGGTGCGGCTGTACTCCTCCAGGCCCCGCTTGAGCAGCCGGGCGATGGTGGACTTGGCGCTGCCGACCGGCCCGTGCAGCAGGATCACCCGCCGCTCGGTGCCGTACCCCAGGGCGGCGCTCTTGAAGGTGTTCGCCAACTGCATGAGCGGGCGGTCGAGGCCGTAGATGCCGTCCCCGTGGCGGGTGGCGAAGTCGGTGAAGAACTTGAACCGGGTGAGCTTGTCCTTGTTCTCGTAGATGTCCTCGGTGCCGTGCGACAGGATCATGTCGTACAGCCGCTGGTACGCGGTGCGGGTGACGGCCGGCTGCCGCAGCACCATGTCCAGGTAGTCGGCGAAACCGCCCTCCCAATTCAGCTTCTGGAAGTCCGTCAAATCGAGTTGGGACCGCAAGGTATCGAGGATGGCTTGTGCTGCCGACATGTGGGTGTCTCCTGGGGTGTGGGCGACGGGTCGTCCGTGACGGCCGCGGGCCGGGAGGGGTGGGACTCCCGGCGGGTCGGCGGTCGGGCGGGAAAGGAAGGCCCCGACCATCACATCCGAATATGGCGTCGATGCATTCTAACCCGGCGGGGCCGTCCGATCCAGACTCCGCTTCCGGAAGTGGCCACGGGGCGCGAAAAAAGCCGCGTCCCGCCGGGCGGGACACGGCCGGAACGCGACCCCGGCGGCGGCTCAGTCGCGGAACTTGCTGTGGCAGGCGGAGCAGTTGGCGGAGACCGACCCGAGCAGCTTCTTCAACTTCTCCGCGTCCGCCTTCGCCCCCTTGGCGGCTTCGGCGGCGGTTTCCAGGCCGAGCGTCATGCTCTCCTTGGCCAGGTCGTCCCACTGCTTCCGCTTGGCCCCGCTCTCGGCCCCGGCCGGCGGCATGTCCAGGCTGTACTGGGCGATCAGCGCGACGCGGGCGGCCTGCACTTCCACCACGTCCACCCCCTTCGTCCCCTTCGCGGCCGCCTTCAGGTCGGCCTCGATGTTCAGCGACCCGGCCTTCGAACTGCGGTACGCGCCCATCAACTCGGCCAGGTCGAACTTGGCCTGCTCGTGCAACTTCATCGGCGTCTTGTCCCCGCCCTTCGGGGCGTCGAGGCCCTTGACGGCGGCGACGGCGTCGGCCGTGTTCTTGGCGGCGATGGCTTCGGCCACCTTCAGGGCCTGCGCCCGCACGGCGGCCATCTTGTCGGCGTCCGGGCCGTCCAGCCCGTTCTGGGCGGACAGGGCGAGCAGCATGGCCCCGCTCTTCAGCGCGGCCAGCGTGCCGGCCCGCGTCGGCGGCTCCTCGAAGCCGCCCTTCAGGTACTCGATGTCGGCGGCGATCACCTTGGCGTTGGTCCCCTCCGGCAGCGGGTCCTTGGCGGTCGTCGGGGAAATGAGCAGCGCGCCCAAAGCCGCGACGGCGGCGGCGAATAGCCGCTGAGTCGTCTTCAATGGCACGGTGATGGTCCTCGTTCGTGTGGGTTCGTGGCGGGGCGGGGTGCCCCACCCACCCATTATTGCAACGCACCCCCCCGCCGGGCACCCGTCCGGGCGGAATATCCGCTGCCAGGTGGTACACTTTCGTCATGTCCGCCGCACACGACGACCCGACCCGTAGCCACGCATCCTCGCCCGCCGGCGACGGGGAGGGCGAATCCGTGTGGCGCGCCGAGACCGTGCGTCCGTCCGTTAGCGGTCGCCCGCCCGTCGCCGTCGTCGCCGCGCAAGACCCACAGGATGAACTCGACCGCCTGTTGAACCGCCGCCGCCGGCAGGCGTTCGTCATCCTCGCGGTGATCTACGCGCTCTCCGGTTCGAGCGGGAAGTGCGGATGCTGGCCACGCTCACCCACTGGAATACCGTCGAGGTGTACGACTACGGGCACACGCCGGACGGGACGTTCTACTTCGTCATGGAATACCTGCCGGGGCAAGACCTTCAGCGGATGGTGGACACGCACGGCCCGCTGCCGCCCGGCCGGGTGGTGGACCTGCTGGCGCAGGTGTGCCGGGGGCTGCGGGAGGCGCACGGGGTCGGGCTGATCCACCGCGACATCAAGCCGGCGAACGTCATGGCGTGCCAACGGGGTGGGATGCCGGACGTGGCCAAACTGCTCGACTTCGGCCTCGTGCAATCTCCGGAGGATGCCCCGGATTCGGACCCCAAACTGACCCGCGACGGGGTGGTGATGGGAACCCCGGCGTTCCTCTCGCCGGAGCAGGCGTCCGCCCGCCCGACCGACGCCCGGAGCGACGTCTACAGCCTCGGCTGCACGGCGTTCTTCCTCCTCACCGGCCGCGCGCCGTTCGTCGGCGAAACGGGGGCGGACGTGATGGCGGCGCACCTGCTCACGCCACCGCCCGACCCGCGAGCCGTCCGTCCGGACACCCCGGCGGATCTCGCCGCCGTCGTCCTCCGCTGCATGGCCAAAGCGCCCGCCGACCGGTTCGCCAATGCCCGCGAACTGGAGACGACACTGCTGGCCTGCGGGTGTACGCGGGAGTGGACCGAGGATCTGGCAGCCGAGTGGTGGCGCTCCCACAGCGAGCCGATCTGACTCGCGTCGCCCAATCTCTTAATCCCGCTCAACCCGAGCATTCACTCCGGTCGATACCACGGGTGGGTTTTCTCACCGGGTCGGGGGTACGTCACATGCGCCGTCGCGTCCGTTGGCTGTCTGCTTGTGGCGTCGGCCTGACAGTCGGCTGCGCCGGGCCGCAGGTCGTGCTGCCGGCCGGGCACCTGCCGCCGCCGGCGAATCTGATCGACATTCAAGCCGCCCCGGCCTTGTCGAAGGCCGTCGTCGCGCCGCCCGCGCCCGACAAGAAAGGCGTCTTCGACCTGCCGCCCGAACTGCCCGGCGCGGCGGCGAAGCCGGTTCTCCCGCCGAAGTTCGACCGCGCCGCGCCCGCCGCGGAGCGGTTGAAGGCGGTGACGGAGCGGTACCCGACCCTGACCCCGGTGGCCGCGACCGCCCCCGCCGATGGGGCACCGCTGACGCTCGCCGACCTCCAACAACTGGCCGAGGCGAGCAGCCCAGTCCTGCGGCGGGCGCAGGCCGACGTGGAAGCGGCCTACGGTCAGGTGGTCCAGGCGGGACTGCACCCGAACCCGACCGTCGGGTATCAGGTGGATCAGGTGCAGCCGGGGTTGCGGTTGCCGCCGGGGGAGGGGAATGGGGCCGGACAGCACGGCGGGTTCGTCAACCAACTCATCGTCACCGCCGGCAAACTGACCCTCGCCCAGCGGGTGGCCGGGTACGACTACATTAACGCGCTGGTGGCCGTGCGGAAGGCCCGCGTGACGGTGACGGCGGCGGTGCGGCAGCAGTACTTCGCCGTCCTGGTGGCCCGGCAAACGTCGGAAGTGAACGCCGCCCTGCACGGGTTGGCCAAGCAGGTGTATGAACTGCAACTGAAGCAGGTGGCGGCCGGGGAGACGGCCGGGTACGAGCCGCTGCAACTGTACGCCCAGGCGGTGCAGGCGGAGAACGCCGCGACCCAGGCCGAAGTGGCGTACCGGGCGGCGTGGAAGCAACTGGCGGCGGCGGTCGGCCAGCCGGACCTTCCCGTCGCGGAGTTGGTCGGCCGGGCCGACGGGCCGGCCCCGCTCATCGACCCCGAGGCGGCCCAGGCGCGGGTGCTCGAACAGCACACCGACCTGCTCACGGCCCGCAACACCGTCGCCCAGGCCCAGTCCAACCTGACGCTTCAGCAGCGCCTGCCGATTCCCGACCTCCAGACGAACACGTACCAGCAATACGACAACGCCACCCAGGCGTACCAGTTCGGCATCCAACTGGGCATCCAATTGCCGATCTCGGATCGGAACCAGGGGAACGTCCGCACCGCCCAGGCGCGGATCGCGGCCGCCGGTCAGGCCCTCGCGGTTACGCAGAACGAGTTGCTCGGTCGCTTGGCCGAGGCGTTCGGTCGGTACGAGGCGAACGCGAAGGTGGCCGCCAACTTCCGTGACAAGATCCTCCCCAGCCTGACGCAGGCGTACCAGGGTGTCGTCCGGCGGTACCAGGTGGAGCCGGAGAAGGTCGGGTTCAACGATATCGTCGTCGCCCAACAGAACTTGGCACAGGCGCTGCAAAGCTACCTCACCGCCGTCGGCGGGCAGTGGCAAGCCGTCGTGGACTTGGCGGCCGTGGCGCAACTGGACGAGCTGTTCCCGGACGGGGGCAAGTGACGCGGTAGCATTCGTGCCGGTCGCAAGCTCCCAGCAACGACACGGTGATTCGTCGTCGCCGGGAGCTTGCGACCGTCCCGTCGGAACATCCAACGTTCCGGCCGGGGGATTCCAGTTGCCACGCCGCGGCCCAGTGGCGACACTCACCGAGTCCCCCTCTCCCCGCAGGTCCACCGCCATGACACCCCTCGACCGGCGACAATTCCTCAGCGGCGCGGCGGCGGCCGTCGCCGGGTCCGCCCTCGCGCAAGTGCCGGGCGAGCCCAAGCTCGCCCCGATCCGCCTGCCCGCCCGCGCGGTCACCAAAGGCCCCAAGCACCACTGGTTCGGCTACTACGACAAGTGCCCGTGGGACAAATCCGGCCGTTACCTGTTGGCGATGGAGAACGATTACCGCGACCACCAGCCGAAGGCCACCGACGCGATCACCCTCGGTTTCGTCGATCTAAAACAGAAGGACGAGTACACGCCGTTCGCCAAGACGACCGCGTGGAGTTGGCAGCAGGGGACGATGTTGCAATGGCTCGGCGCGGGCGAGTCGGAAGTCGTGTTCAACTCGCTCGACGGCAAGGAACCGGTCGCGGTCGTGCAAAACCCGTTCACCGGGAAAAGCCGCACGCTGCCGATGCCGGTCTACGCCCTCAGCGGCGACGGCAAGCAGGCCGTGACGCTCGACTTCGCCCGCCTGCACCGGCTGCGGCCCGGCTACGGGTACGCCAGCTACGCCGAGGCGCACGCCGACGAACTCGCGCCGGCGGAGCTTGGCATTTGGCAGTTCACCCTGGAAAACCCGAAGCCGAAGTTGGTCATCACGTTGAAGCAACTGGCGGAGCACAAACCCGACGCGCGGTTCCGCGGCGCGATGCACTGGGTCAACCACCTTCAGTTCAACCCCGGCGGCACGCGGTTCGTCTTCCTGCACCGCTGGCGAATCGGCGATCAACCCTGGTCCACCCGCCTATTCACCGCCAAGCCGGACGGCTCCGACTTGCGCTTGCACCTGGACACCGGCATGGTGTCGCACTTCGACTGGCGGGACGACGCGACCCTCCTGGCGTGGGTGAAGACGCCGAAGGCCGGCAACGCCTTCGCCCACATCGACGTGACGACCGACAAGCTGGATGTCCTCGGCACCGGCGTGCTGACGAAGGACGGCCACTGCTCGTACTCGCCGGATCGCAAGTGGATCCTGAACGACACCTACCCGGACAAGGACCGGTTACAGTGGCTGATGCTGTTCGACCCGAAGACCGGCCGGCGGTACGACCTGAACCAGTTCCATTCGCCGAAGGCGTTCACCGGCCCGACCCGGTGCGACCTGCACCCCCGCTGGAGCCGCGACGGCAAGCAGGTCTGCTTCGACGGCTGCCACGACCCGCAACGGCAGGTGTACGTCGTGGATGTGTCCGACATCGTCGGTTGAAGCCGCCCCTCCGCCTCGACCACTCGCCAACAATGCGAACCGCCGCGCCAATCGGGCACGGCGAGGGCCGTACCGGGCGGTCACGGTCAGGTTGCCATGCCCCCGCTTGCCGTGGTCGTCGCAGTCGGAGTTGAGGCAGCAGGAGCGGCACCGACCCTCCGTTCACTCCGTGTCCAATTGTCGTGGAGAAGCCCAGTCACAGCGTCGGGCCGATCTGCCACGGGGCGAACTCCTCCTCGCCGACGCCGTGGATCTCGCTCTTGGTCTGCTTGCCGCTGGCGGTCGCCAGGATGGCGTCGAAGATCTGCCGGCCGACGACTTCCACCGGCACGCCGTCGAGGATGACGCCGGCGTTGATGTCCATGTCCTCTTCCATCCGCTGATACAGCGGGGTGTTGGTGGCGATCTTCAGGCACGGGGCCGGCTTGCACCCGTACACGCTGCCCCGGCCGGTGGTGAACACGCACACGTTCGCCCCACCCGCCACCACGCCGGTCATGCT
>JBBRUO010000173.1:0-10441 GCA_038247725.1 Gemmatales bacterium | reverse complement strand
GGTCGGGGGCGACTCGCTCGCCCCCGAGCGGCCTGTTCGGCGGTCGGCGGTGAATCGTGCCCCGGCGAGGTTTCGTCGTGGCCGGACTCTCCAGAGTCGGGCCGAACCGCTTGGGTGGCTCGGCCCGACTCTGGAGAGTCCGGCCACGGAAGTCGAGGTGGTATTCAGGTAGCCCGACTCTCCGAGTCGGTGGGTGGTGGAGAACCGACTCGGAGAGTCGGGCGACGGAAGACGGCCGCACGGGTGATCGTCAGCGGGTAAACTTCGACACGCCGAACGCCTCAGACACGAACCCGCTTCGAGTGTCGCATCGCGTCGGGGGTGGGCCGGTCTTCCACCTCCCTCGTTGAGGGGAGGTGAACAGCGATCTCCCCACGGGACACGAAGGGACAGCTTCAGCGAGTTCATGTCTTAGAACTGGTCCAGCCAGAAGTGGTGGCCGCGGTAGTACCGCATCGGGCTGAACAGCTCGTACCGCCAGCCCGGCTCCTTGAACGGCGGGTACGCCATGTACGCCGGCGGCCGCATGTACGGCTGCCCCTTCGCCTCCGGCCACTGCGGCGACTGGGCCGGCCAGTAGTTGTGCGGGAAGTACGAGTACGGGTAGTAGAACATCCGCGGCAGCGGCGGCTGGTCGGCGGCCGACGCCGTCGGGGCGGACACGCCCAGCACCAACAACCCGGCGGCCAGTAGCAAGCGCTTCATCGGTCGATCCTCCGTGACGGGCCGGCGGGGGCACCGGGCCGCGAACATCCTGTCGGGTGACGAACACCTCTCGTATCGGCCGCGCCGGGGTGGCGGGTGGGTCGCCGAATGCCGCCGATCCGCGACATCCGGGACCGGCCCGCGCCAGAATCCGGCCACCCGCGCCAACCGGCACGACTCCCACCGCCGATTTCCGCCGACCGCCCGATTCCCGCTTGGCGTTGCCCACCCACCCCGTGTAGAACAGCGTCACCGGATATCTTGCCCAATCCCTACCGGTTCCCCACTCGTTCGAGAGTCGCTGCCGTGTTTCGTACTCATTCGCTCGCCGCGCTGTCCGCCTTCGGGCTGATGGCCGCCCTCGTCGCCGTACCCTCGCCGGTACAGTCTCAGGACAAAGCCGCCCAACTGTCCGAGGCGGAGAAGAAGAAGCAGGTGGCCGAACTGGAGGCCCAACTCAAGGCCATCCAGGACAAGCTGGAGGCCGCGAAGAAGGCCGCCGCGACGGCGACCACCGCGCCCCCGGACGGCACCCCGGCGGGGACCATCCCGGAGGCGTTCTCCAAGCAGTTCAAGTGGCGGAGCATCGGCCCGGCGAACATGGGCGGGCGGGTGACGGCCCTGGCGGTGAACGAGGCCGACCCGACCATGTACTGGGTGGGTACCGCCTCCGGCGGGCTCCTCAAGACGGTCAACGCCGGCACCACCTTCGAACACCAGTTCGATGACCAAGCGACCGTGTCCGTCGGCGACGTGGCGGTGTCCGCGTCCGACCCCAAGGTCGTGTGGGTCGGCACCGGGGAGAACAACCCGCGGAACTCCGTGTCCTACGGGAACGGCGTGTACAAGAGCACCGACGGCGGCAAAACGTGGAAGAACATGGGCCTGGAGAAGACGTACCAGGTGGGCAAGGTGATCATCCACCCGAAGAACCCGGACGTCGTGTACGTCGGGGCGCTCGGCCGCCTGTACGGGGCGAACGAGGAGCGGGGCGTGTTCAAGACCGAGGACGGCGGCAAGACCTGGAACAAGGTGAAGTACGTGGACGCCAACACCGGCGTCATCGACATGCGGATGGACCCGACCGACCCGAACACCCTCATCGCCGCCTTCTGGGAGCACAAGCGGGACGAGTTCGACGGGTTCTTCGGCACCCCGCCGGTGCCCGACGCCTACGGCCCAGTGGTCACGCACGCCACCGGCACCGCCCTGTACAAGACGACCGACGGCGGGAAGAACTGGAAGAAGCTGACGGCCGGCCTGCCGACGGCGAAGCTCGGCCGCATCGGGCTGGACTACGCGCGGAAGACCAAGGGCCTGCTGTACGCCGTGATCGACACCGAGAAAAGCGGCACCGGGGTCGCCTCGACCACCTACTTCGGCGCGGTGATGGACGACGTGGAGAAGGACGGCGGGGTGAAACTGTCCGACGTGACCGCCGACGCGCCCGCCGCCAAGGCCGGGCTGAAGGACGGCGACGTGGTGGTCAAGGTGGACGCCGTGGCCGTCAAGAACTCGGACGGGTTCGTCGATTACTTCCAGGGGAAGAAGCCGGGCGACAAGGTCACCGTGACCGTCAAGCGGGACGATCAAGAGGTCAAAGTCGAGGTGACGTTGGGGCGGCGGGGCGGGGACCCGGAGCCGAAGCCGCCCAAGGGCGGCGGCAAGGGGCCGAACGTGTCCGTCGGCGTCCAGTTCGGGATGCAGGAGTTGCGGGTGGCCTCGGTCGTCGAGGACGGCCCGTCGGCCAAGGCCGGGGTGAAAGTGGGTGACGTGTTCACGGCCGTCGAGGGCAAGGCGGTGGCCGCCCTGAACGAGTTCCGCGACGCGCTGACCGACAAGAAGCCGGGCGACAAAGTGAAGGTGACCGTCACCCGCGACGGCATGAAGGTGGAACTGGTGATCGCCCTGGGCGGGCCGCCGACGGTCGGACCGCCCCGCGGCCAGACGAACGCGCGGCCGTACGGCCTCGGCCTCGGCGGGCAGCAGCCGAACGTCCAGCGGCGGCAAGGCAAGGACGGCGTCGAGACCGGCGGCGTCTTCCAGTCGAAGGATAACGGCGACACCTGGACGCGGGTGAACAGCCTCAACCCGCGGCCGATGTACTTCAGCCAGATCCGCGTCGATCCGACGGACGATAACACCGTTTACATCCTCGGCGACACCCCGACCCCGATCAACGTCAGCACCGACGGCGGCAAGACGTTCAGCAACCTCCGCACCGCCGCCGGCGTCCACGCCGACGCCCACGCCCTGTGGATCAACCCGGCCGACGGCCGGCACATGATCATCGGGTGCGACGGCGGGTGGTACGTCACCCGCGACAAGGGGGCCACCTGGGACCACTTGAACAACTTCGCCCTCGGCCAGTTCTACCACGTGGCCGTGGACAACCGCCGCCCGTACCGCGTGTACGGCGGGTTGCAGGACAACGGCAGTTGGGGCGGGCCGAGTGACAGCCTGCGGTCGCGGAGCGGGCCGTACAACGAGGACTGGGTGTTCGTCAGCGGCGGGGACGGGTTCGTCTGCCGCGTCGATCCGACCGACCCGGACCTGGTGTACGCCGAGAGCCAGGGCGGGAACATCAGCCGGCGGAACTTCCGCACCGGCGAGCGGGCCGGCATCCGCCCCGGCCGCGGGGTGGGCGGCACCGCCCTCCGCTTCAACTGGAACACCCCGTTCATCCTCAGCAGCCACAACCCGAGCATCTTCTACAACGGCGCGCAGTTCGTCTTCAAGAGCGTGAAGAAAGGCGACGACCTGAAGCAGATCTCCCCGGAACTGACCCGCACCAAGGCCGGCAGCATGACGGCCATTTCGGAGTCGCCCCGCACCCCCGACGTGTTGTGGGCCGGTACCGACGACGGCCACGTGTGGGTGACCAAGGACGGCGGCACCAAGTGGGAGAACGTGACCCCGAACATCCAGAAGGCCGGCCTGTCCGGGTACCGCTGGGTGGCCAGCCTGGAGGCCGGCAAAGAGAAGGACGGCAAGTGCTACGTCGCCCTGGACGGGCACCGCTCGGACGACGACAAGCCGTACCTGTTCGTGACCGAAGACTACGGCGCGACGTGGAAGTCGGTGCTGGGCAACCTGCCTACCTTCGGTAGCACGCGGGTGCTCCGCGAGGACATCGTCAACCCGGCCGTCCTGTACTGCGGCACCGAGTTCGGCGCGTTCGTGTCGGCCAACCGCGGGGCCAGTTGGACCAAGCTCGGCGGCAACCTGCCGACCGTCGCCTGCCACGAGTTCGCCCAGCCGACCACCGCCGACGACCTGGTGGTGGCCACCCACGGCCGCAGCGTGTGGATCCTCGACATCAACGCCATCCGCCAGTTCAAGCCGGAGGTGGCGAAGGCCCCGGCGACCCTGTTCACCCCGTCCCCGGCCGTCCGCTGGCGGCTCGGCGCGGGTGGCGAATCGCCGTACAGCCGCACCGACCGCAAGTTCGTCGGCGAGAACCCGGCGCGGGGCGCGTCCTTCGACGTGTACATCACCGAGAAGCCGAAGGCGGCGACGCTGAAGGTGATGGACGTGACCGGGAAGACGGTGTGGACCTACGCCCCGAACGCCCAGGCCGGGCGTCCGCCGCTCACCGACACCGGCCTGCACCGCGTCCAGTGGAACCTGGCGGGCAGCCGCACGGGCAGCGGTCGGCCGGGTGGCGGTCGCCAGGGCGGCGGCCAAGTCCCGCCCGGTAACTACAAGGTGGTGCTGACGGTGGACGACAAGGAGTTCACGACCACGCTGGATGTGGAACTCGACCCGAACGCCCCGAAGGACTTGATCTCGAACGAGGACGAGACCGGAATCGGGGAGGAGAACGAAGGCGGGAAGAAGCTCGGCCAGATCGACTACTGACCGACGCCAGCCACCGCACCCCGAGCCGTCGCGACCCCGTCGCGGCGGCTCGCCGCGTTTGTGTGCGAGGTGTTCGGCGACCCGCCAGAGAATCGGGATCCACCCCGGAACAGGGCACGCGACTCGCGGCCGACCGGGTTCCTACAATTCCCCTTCGGCCCGTTTTCCCCCGGCGGAACCCCTCCCCATGTCAGACAAGAAAGTCCGCGTCGCCATCGTCGGCCTCGGCTTCGGTGCCGAGTTCATCCCCATCTTCCAGGCGCACCCGAACGCCGAGTTGGCCGCCATCTGCCAGCGGAGCCGGGACAAACTCGACGCCTGCGGCGACAAGTTCGGTATCAAGACGCGTTATACCAGCTATGAAGACCTCCTCAAAGACCCGGACATTGACGCCGTTCACATCAACAGCCCGATCCCGGAGCACGGGGCCCAAACCATTGCCGCGCTGAAGGCCGGCAAGCATGTCGCCTGCACGGTGCCGATGGCCACGTCGAAGGAACAGATTCAAGAAATCGTCGAACTTCAGCGCAAGACGGGCCAGGTGTACATGATGATGGAGACAGTGGTCTACGCCCGTGAATACCTGTTCGTGAAGGACTTGTACGACCGGGGCACCCTCGGCCGCATCCAGTTCCTGCGGGGTAGCCACGTTCAAGACATGGACGGGTGGCCGGGCTACTGGCCGGGCCTGCCGCCCATGTGGTACGCCACCCACTGCGTCTCCCCGTGCCTGGCGGTGATGAGTAAGCCGGGCGCGCCGGCGCTGGCCGAAAGCGTGGTGTGCCACGGGTCGGGCCGCATCCGCGAGGAGTACATCCCCATTTACGGGTCGCCGTTCGCGGTGCAGAGCGCGACGTTCAAGATCGCCGGCACGGACGTGGTGGCGGAAGTGACGCGCAGCCTGTACGACTGCGCCCGGCAATACCGCGAGAGCTTCGACGTGACGGCCAGCAACGTCAGCTTCGAGTGGCAACAACTGGAAGGCGAACAGCCGGTGTTGCACATGCGCGGGTTGCCGGAACACCAGATTCCGCGCCGGGTGGCGGTGCCCGACTTTGCCGGCCGGCTGCCGGAGCCGATCCGCAAGTTCACCGGGGCCATCCACGACGCCACGCACCTGAGTTTCGTGCAGGGCGGCGGGCACGGCGGCAGCCACCCGCACCTGGCGCACAATTTCCTGATGGCGGTTCTGGGCACTCAGCCGGCGTTCCCGGATGCCCCGACCAGCGCGAACTACACCCTCGTCGGCATCTGCGCGCACGAAAGCGCGATGGCTGGCGGCACCCGCGTGGAGATTCCGAAGTATTGATGTGCCGCGCTCCCCGCGGTCGCGGCGACGATGATGTGCTTGTCGTCGCGGCGACTGTCTCGCTTCGCGCTGAAACCCCCTCAGTCCCGGCGTAGAGTAAGCCCCGTTGACACCCCCCACCGAGGCCCGTCATGCCGGACCCGACCAGCCCGCCCGCGGCCGCCGACAGCTCCTACGACGAGGTGCCCTACGACAGCCACCCGTTCGCCCAGACGCACCCCAGTCGCCTGTTCACCGTCGCCACCCTGTTCGGCCTGCGGCCGACCCCGGTGCGGAAGTGCCGGGTGCTCGAACTCGGCTGCGCGGCCGGCGGCAACCTGATCCCGATGGCCGATTACCTGCCCGACAGCGAGTTCGTCGGGGTGGACCTGTCCGCCCGGCAGATCGCCGACGGGAAGGCGCTGGTGACGGACCTCGGCCTGAAGAACATCGTCCTCCAGCACGCCAGCATCCTCGACATCGATGCCGCCTACGGCCAGTTCGATTACGTCATCTGCCACGGCGTCTACTCGTGGGTGCCGAACCCGGTCCGCGAGAAGATTCTCGACATCTGCGCCAAACTGATGACCCCGAACGGCGTCGCGTACATCTCGTACAACACGTACCCCGGCTGGCACATGCGCGGCATGATCCGCGACATGATGCGCTACCACTCCAGCCGGTTCAACAAGCCGAAAGATCAGGTCCACCAGTCGCGGTTGCTGCTCGACTTCCTGGCCCAGAGCGTCAAACAGGAGGGGGCGTACTCGTTCCTGTTGAAGCAGGAGTTGGAGACGCTCCGCCAGCAGGCCGACCACTACCTGTATCACGAGCACTTGGAGGCGGTGAACGACCCGGTCTACTTCCACCAGTTCATCGACAAGGCCGTCGCCAAGGGGCTGAAGTACCTCGGCGAGGCCCGCATCGGCACGATGGTGACGGGCAACTTCGGCGTGGAGGTGGAGAAGACGCTGCGGATGCTGACGGGTGACCAGATCCAGATGGAGCAGTACATGGACTTCCTGCGGAACCGCATGTTCCGCGAGTCGCTGCTGTGTCTGGAGAAGGCGCAGCCGAACTGGTCCATCAACCCGGACGCCGTGCGGGCGCTGCACGCGGCCAGTGGGGCGGTGCCGGTGACGGCCGACGGGCAACGGGTCGAGGCGGTGGACCTGACATCCGAGGAGCCGCAGAACTACCGCACCACGGCGGGCATGTCGGTGACGACCACCCGCCCGCTGATGAAGGCGGTGATGGCGGTGCTGGCCGAGGCGTACCCCGGCACCGTCCCGTTCGACACCCTGCGGACCCAGGCCCGCGCGCGGGTCGGCGACACCGGCGACCCCCTCCAGGCGAACGAAGACGCGAAGATGCTGGCGATGGGGATCCTCACCAGCCACCTGAGTTCGGACCTGATCGAACTGCACGGCATGCCGCTGGCGTTCGCCCGCGCCGCGTCCGACAAGCCGGTCGCCACCCCGCTCGCCCGCCTGCTGGCCCCCAAGGGGGTCATCCCCAACCGCCGGCACGAGGTCGTCCGACTGAACGAACTGGACCGCCACCTGATCCCGCTGCTGGACGGCACGCACGACGCCGCCGCCCTCACCGAGAAGCTGGCGGTGATCGCCCAGACCGGGGCCATCAACGTGAACAAGGAGGGCCAGCCGCTGACCGACCCGGCCGCCGTCCGCGAGGCGCTCGGCTCAATCATGCGGCAGGCGATGGACAACGTCGCCCGCATGGCCGTGCTGGAGGGGTGACGGAACCGTCGAAATTCTGAGCCGTTGTTCGCTTGACTTCGTCGGGCGAGCCGGATTCGTTCGCCGACGACAAGACCGCGTACCCGTGCGCCCTCTTTCACTTCTGGAGTCTGCACGGCGGCGGCCACTTCGCGTTTTGCGAGGGCAGCATGCTGTTCGTCCGGTACGCGGCCGCCGACGCCCTGACGGCCCTGTCCACCCGCGCCGCTGGCGAGATCGCCCGCGGGCCGCCATAGGGACTCCGACTTGGGCACTCGCGTGCCGTGCGGTGCGAACGCGATTGCCATCGAGTGGAGTTCCGGCGGGGCCAGGGCTGTTCAGCGGTTGAAGTTGGGCAAGATGTTGAACCACGAAGAGCGCGAAGCACACGAAGAAGAACCACGTGTTCCGCTCGGCTCTTTCACTTCGTGTGCTTCGTGCTCTTCGTGGTTCAGTCCGCTTCTCTTCAATCTCCGAGCAACCACTGCCGACGCGGCGTGCCACTGGAACCTGTTTCCTTGCCGGCGAATGAGAGTGACGATTGCGTGCCGACGAGGCGTTGGCACGCGAGTTGCAATATCAATCATCGAGCGAAACGCCGTGGCTCACCGGGCGGGAGTCGGATTCCCCACACCGTCGAGCCACCCAACACTCAGAGAGATGACCATGAAAGTGCTTGGCCTGATCTTGATCGCTGTCGGCATCATCGCATTAGTGGTGCCGAGCATCACCTTCTTCACCCGCGAAGAAGTAGCCGACGCCGGGTTCTTCAGCATCGACGTGTCCAAACCGCATACCATCGTCATGAACCCCATCGTCGGCGGTATCATCCTCGCCGCTGGGGTGGTCGTCCTGCTGTTCAGCCCGCGCCCCACCTAACGACCTGATGACTCGTCCGCCCGGCACGGTTCAACCCACTTGAATCGTGCCGGGCGTTACTATTTCCCGTGTTCACTTCTCTCTGGTCAACTCCCCGAACACCACATTCGCCCACTGCCGGTTGGTCGCACTCATCACACGACCAAGTTCACCAACTTCTTCGGCACGACAATGATCTTCTTCGGCGTCGCTCCGGCGAGGGCCTGGATCACGGCCTCGTCGGCGAGGGCGGCGGCTTGCAGGCCGGCGTTGTCGGTCTCGGCGGGCACCAGGAGTTTCGCCTTCAGTTTGCCGTTAATCTGCACCGGGATTTCGATCTCGTCCTCCTTCACGAGGGCGGGGTCGAACTTCGGCCACGGTTCATAGGCGAGTGTGGTCTCGTGCCCCAACGCGGCCCACAACTCCTCGGCGGCGTGCGGGGCGTACGGCGCGAGCAGCAGCACGAACGGCTTCAACACCGACAGCGGTCGGACTTCCTGTTTGGTCAGGTGATTCGTTAACTCCATCATGGCGCTAATGGCGGTGTTGAACCGCATCTCTTCGGTGTCTCCCGTCACCTTCTGAATGCAGCGGTGCAGTTCGCGGAGCGTCTCCTTGCCGGGCGCGACATCTTTCACACTGTCGTTCAACTTCACCGTCTCGGCTTCGTCGTCGATCATCAACCGCCACACGCGGGCGAGAAAGCGATACACGCCCTCGACGCCCTTCATGTTCCACGGTTTCACCGCCTCCAGCGGCCCCATGAACATTTCAAACAGCCGTAGCGAGTCCGCGCCGTATTCCTTCACCACGTCGTCCGGACTGATGACGTTTCCGCGTGACTTCGACATCTTCTCGGACTTGGCCGTCAGGCCGATCCGTGGCGACTTCAGGTGTAGCTTGCCCTTTTCCTTCACGACCAACTCGTCGGGCAAGTCGATCAGCTTCGCTGCCTCGACGGCGGACACCTTTAACACGAATGTATCCTCGTCGTCTTCGTCCTCGACCTCTCGGCGGACTCCGATGATGCCGGCGGTCGTCAAGGCGTCCATGTTCTTCTCGTAGTCCGCGACGGAGCAGTGATACTCCGCCTCGCCCAGGATCATGCCCTGATTGACGAGCTTGTGAAACGGCTCCGGGCAGTTCACATAACCCCGGTCGAACAGCACTTTGTGCCAGAACCGGGAATACAGCAGGTGCAGGACGGCGTGTTCGGCCCCGCCGACGTACAGGTCCACCGGCAGCCAGTGGTTCAGCTTGCCGGCGTCGGCGAACGCCTGCGGGTTGTGCGGGTCGATGTAGCGCAAGTAGTACCAACAACTACCGGCCCACTGCGGCATGGTGTTCGTCTCGCGGCGGTAGGTGTCGTCGTCCCGCTCGACGGTCAACCAGTCGGTCGCCTTGGCCAGCGGGCCGCCCGGCGAGCCAGTCGGCTTGTAGTCGGTCATCTCCGGCAGTTGCACCGGCAGGTCGTCCACCGTCAACGGGATGACACTGCCGTCGGCGGCATGCAGTACCGGGAACGGCTCGCCCCAGTACCGCTGCCGGCTGAACAGCCAGTCGCGGAGTTTGTAGTTCACCTTCGCCTCGCCCTTGCCTTCCACCACCAGCCAGGCCGTGATCTTCCGCTTCGCCTCGTCCGTGGTCATGGCGTCGAGCATACCTGAGTTCATCGCCACGCCGTCATCGGTGTAAGCTTCCGTCAAGATGTCGATAGTGCTGTCGGTACTCTTCAGCCAGTCCGCATTCGGCGTCACCACCGTGACCATTGGCAACTTGTACTGTTTGGCGAACTCGAAGTCGCGCTCGTCGTGCGCGGGCACCGCCATGATGGCACCGGTGCCGTAGGTGGCGAGGACGTAGTCCGCGATCCAGATCGGGACCTCCTTGCCGTTCACGGGGTTCAGCGCATACGCACCCGTAAAGACTCCTGTCTTCTTCTTGTCGTTCATGCGGTCGAAGTCGCTCTTCCGCGACGCCGCGTCTTGAT
>JBBRUO010000172.1:0-10457 GCA_038247725.1 Gemmatales bacterium | reverse complement strand
TCCGAGGTGAACGACTGGTTCAACATTTGTTCCATGCGCTCTTCCGGCGAAGCGACGGGCGGGGCGGGCTTGACGGTCACGCTCGCGGTCGGCCCGGATTTCGCGCTCCAACCGAATTGCAGGCTGAACGACCCCTTCGGCTTTTGCGCCGGCATCGGCTGCGGCGCGATGGGCAACGCGGCCGGGGCGTCCGGCTCGCGGTGGGCCAGCGGGACCATTCGGGTTCCCAACATCAGGGCTTGAGCTCTGGAGGTCACGCGGGTGACGGTGACGACGGCATAGTTGTCGGTCACGGGGGGGAGGACGGCGGCAGTGCGGAACAGCCGGCCGACGTAGGGCAGATCGCCGAGGACCGGTATCTTCGACTCGATCCGCTGCGTCCGCTGCCGGCCGAGGGGCACCACTCTCGTACCGCCGGAGGGCAACGTCAAATCGGATTCGATGGCTTGGGTGTCGATGGGTCGGGCCTTCTGGCCGTTACCCAAGTCGATGAGCGAGTCGCTGGGGGTGGTTTGCGACACTTCCAGCCGCATCCGGATCGTCTTCCCGCACTCGGACACCGCCGGGGTGGCGCGAACGACCAAGCCGACCGGAATGTACTCCACCTGCTGCACGCCCTTAACGACTCCGTTCAACCGGGGGAACTGCTGGCCGAGTTGGAAGAACCCGGTCTGCCGGTCCGTCAGCATCAGTTGCGGGCGGCTCTGCACGTCCAGAACGCCGGCCTTCTTCAGCGCGGCAATCGTCGCCTTCACCTCGTCGCCGGTGGGCGGCGTCTTGCCGTCCAGCAGCTTTCGCATCTCCGGCCGGTCGCCCGTCACCGAGAAGAGTGTCATCTGGACGAGCACGTGTGGATCATGCTTCGGAGTCGGTTCCGGGGTTCGCATCACGCCCGAACCCGAGTTCGCCCGCAGGTGTTCCCAGCATTCGCCCGGTTTCCCGGCCTGACACCGCTCCAGGGAAGCCAGCAACTCCCCGACCTCTTCGACCACTTTTTGCTCACCGTTTACCACGAGGGCGTTGCCGGTGGCATAGTAGTCCAGCCGCCCGGCCCCACCCTTTTCCTCCCAACTGTATGGCTTCACCAGTTCCCGGACCATCGTCTGCAACTGCTCGGCCCGCTTCCCTGTGTACAGTTCGGCGGCAAGCCTCAACGTCGAGTCCGCGCCCGGCTTGGCGAGCGGCGACTCCGTCGGCGGGCAGACCAGATCGCCGACGCTGAACACCTTCGTGTACATCTTCGGGGCGGCCGGCGTCAGCTTGGCCACGGGGATGATTTCCTCGTCACCGAGCGGGATGATCTCTTCAACGGTGAACACGGCGACCACATCCGATTCGACTTCGCCGATCCCCACATTCTTGAACAGCCGGTTCAAGTAAGGGATCTGGGACAGCACGGGCGGACCGAATTCGTACCGCGTGGTCACCTTCCGGGTGCCCAACTTCATCGCGGCCGTTCCGCCAACGGGGATGGCGAACTCGCGCTTCACCGACAGGGACTTGAAATTCCGGACATCCGTCGGCGGCCCGCCGTTCCTCTCGGTGCTGGTCAAATCGACCGCCAGTTTCACCGTCTTGCCTTCTTCCCCGATGGTCGGCGTCAACTTGCAGGCAGTGCCGACGAAGACCTTCACCTTCCCACCGGCGGTGTCGAACGACACGTCGTCGCCGCACCGGAAGTCCATCGGCTGCCGGTCGAAGTGGTTCATCCGTGGAGCCTGGAGGACGACGGCTTGGCGTTCCCCGGCCAACTTTTCACGGAAGGCGTGGAGACCGTCTTTCGTCAGGATCACCGGCTTCGGCATGTCGCTTTCGCGGTCGCCCGCAAACAGTTCTTTGACGACGACATTCCCGACGGGGAGCGTGATCAGCCGGACCTGGATGCGGATGTTCTGTTCGGCCGGCGCTTCGGCGGCCGGCATCACCTGTTTGAACGCCACTCGCTGGATCGGCGCGGGCGGGGTGCTGGTCGGGGTGGGCGGCGACTGCGCGGTGGCGACGCCGGTTCCGGCGAAACAGGCCAGGGTGGTGAGCAGGAACGACTTCGTCATGCGGGGGAACCCTCACGGGGAACTGGGCGGCCGTCTGCGACGGCGGCCGACCATACCGAGAGGCGGGCGTTTGACAACCCGAGCTGCGACCGCGCGGTCAGTCTCCGGCGGGGGAAACGACCCGGACGGTGCGGGCGAGCCGCGAATACCGCCAGTTCAGGAACAGGATGACGGCCACCAGGACGACGCCCCCGCCGATCTTCCAGGCCGGGTTGTCGCGGGGCAGGACGGCGGTGATCGCCGTCCCGCCGAGGTAGATGGCCCCGGCCCCCAGCACGCTGCCGAGGCCGATGGCGGCGAACGCGGCCCCGCGGCCGACCCCGCACAGGCGGGCGAGGATCGCCCCGCCGACGCTGCCGGTCATGGCGAACGGGATCATGACGAACGCCACCAGCCCGACGAACGCCGTCCGCCGCACCCACGGGAAGCGGGCGAGCAGGGATTCGCCGCCGGCGACGAGGAGGGTGAACCGCGGGCCGAGAACCGGCACCCGCTGCATCACGTCGAGGTGGAAGACGAACCAGCAAGCGGTCATCAGGTCCATGACCACGACCATCGCCGCCAGCCCCTCGCGGGTCAACGGGATGGGGGAGCCGTTGCTCCCGCCGAGGATGATGAACTTCCCCAGGAATAAGCTGGAGACGGCTAGCCCGACGATGCCGGCCGCCGCCTCCCACCCCCGCGCCAGCCAGGTGGCGGCGAGGGCGGCGGCGGTGACCGCCGGCGGCACGAGGAGGGTCGCCCACCAGACGAGCGGCAGGGCGCGGCGGTACTCGACCTCCCGCCGACGCTCGGCGGTTTCAGGTGTGTCGGCCGGGGGCGGCTGGTCGGTCACGAGGGAACTCCACTGGCGGTCGGATGCGCGGTCGTGGCGCGGCCACCGGACTCACGCCAGCAACTTCTTCACCACGTTCCCGGCGACGTCGGTCAGGCGGAAATCGCGGCCCTGGAACTTGTACGTCAGCTTCTTGTGGTCCAGCCCGAACAGGTGCAGGATCGTCGCGTGCAGGTCGTTGATGTGGATGGCATCTTCCACCACGCCCCAGCCGATGTCGTCCGTCTTGCCGACGACCTGCCCGCCCTTGATGCCGCCGCCGGCCGCCCAGATGGAGAAGCACGACGGGTGGTGGTCGCGGCCGGTCACGTTGGTGCTGCCATTGCGGTTCTCGCCGAGTGGGGTGCGGCCGAACTCGGACAGCCACAGCACGAGCGTGTCTTCCAGCAGCCCGCGCTGCTTCAAGTCCTTGATCAGCGCCGCGACCGGCTGGTCGGCCATGAGGCAGTTGTGCGGCAGTTCCACGTCGAGGTTCGAGTGGTGGTCCCACGAGGCGTGAAACAGGGACACGAACCGCACCCCGCGTTCGATCATCCGGCGGGCGAGCAGGCAGTTCGCGGCGAACGCCCGGAACTCCCCCTTCCCGCCGCCGCGCGCCGCCTTGACGACCGGCTCGGGGCGGTCGAGGCCGTAGGCGTCCAGCGTTTTCTTGTCTTCCTTCGTCAGGTCGATGAGTTCCGGCGCGGCCGACTGCATCCGGTACGCCAGCTCGTAGGCCGCGACGCGGGCGTTGATCTCCGGGTCGCCGACGGTCGCGTGCCGGATGCCGTTCAACTCCCGCACCGCTTCAACGGTGGCCGCCTGCATCGCCCCGGAGAGGCCCGGCGGGTTGTTCAGGTTCAGCACCGGCTCGCCCTGGTTGCGGAACAGCACCCCGGCGTGGGGACTCGGCAGGAAGCCGCTGCCCCAGTTGGAGGTGCCGCCCGACGTGCCCCGCCCGGCGTTCAGCACGACGTACCCCGGCAGGTTGTCGGACACGCTGCCGAGGCCGTAGGTCAGCCAGCCGCCCAGGCTCGGCCGGCCGAACATGGTGCTGCCGGTGTTCATCAGGAGTTGGCCGGGGTGGTGGTTGAACGCCTCGGTGTGCATGGAGCGGATCAGGCAGATGTCGTCGGCGACGGTGCCCAGGTGCGGCAGCAGGTCGGACAACTCCATCCCGCACTCGCCGTGCTTGGCGAACTTCCGCTTGCACCCCAGCACCCGCGCCGTCTCTTTCTGGAGGAACGCGAAGCGGACGTTCTTCGTCAGCGATTCGGGCAACTTCTGGCCGTGCAGTTCGTTCAGCTTCGGCTTCGGGTCAAACAGGTCGATCTGGCTCGGCGCGCCTTCGAGGTAGATGCAGATGCACCGCTTGGCCTTCGGCGCGAAGTGCGGGGCCTTCGGCGCGAGCGGGTTGACCGGCCCGTCGCCGCCGCGGAGCAGCCCGTCCCCTTGCAATAACGCCGCCAGCGCCGCCAACCCGACGCCGTTAGCGCTGGTGGTGAGGAAGTCGCGGCGGGATTGCAGCATCGCTTCGCGGATCGGGTGCATGGCGGGCACTTGGAAAGAGGTGGACCGAGAAGAAAAACCGTATTCCCCACAAAGATCACAAGGAACACAAAGGGAAGAATGCAGAGAAGGCCCGGTCTTATCCTTCGCGCTCTTTGTGTCCTTTGTGGTTCCAATCTCTTCTTTCCCATCACTCCCGCGTGACGAACTCGTCCAGGTTCAGCAGCGTGCGGGAGAGTGCCACCCACGCGGCGGCTTCGGCGACGGGTATGCCGGCGGGCTTGTGCGCGCCCAGCAGTTTCGTGGCCCCGGCTTCGTCCGTCGCGGTCAATCTGCGGAACTTCTCCAGCAGTTTCGTCAGCCGCGCGGCTTCGGCCGGGAGTGGCGCGCGGCCGAGGCAGAGGCGGAACGCCCGTGAAATCCGCTGCTCTTCGGCGTCACCGTTCCCTTCGGTCAGGACCCGCTTGCCGAGGGCTTGCGCGGCCTCGACGAAGACGGTGTCGTTCAGCAGTGCGAGCGCCTGGAGCGGTGTGTTCGACCGTTCGCGGCGGACGACGCAGACGTTCGAGTCCGGCGAGTCGAACGTCATCAGCGTCGGGTACGGGCTAGTCCGCTGGAACCAGATGTAAAGCCCGCGCTTGTAGCGGTCCGGGCCGGTCGTCGCCACCCACTTGGCGCTGTTGGCGTAGGTGAGTTCCGAGATGCCCGGCGGTTGCGGCGGGCGGATCGACGGCCCGCCGACGGTGCGGTTCAACAACCCGCTGACGGCCAGCGCCGAATCGCGGAGCAATTCCGCTTCGAGCCGAACCCGCGACTGCCGGGCGAGCCGCACGTTCGTCGGGTCGAGTTTCAACGCCTCCGGCGACACCGCCGACGACTGCCGGTAGGTGGCCGAGGTGACGATGAGCTTGTGGAGGCATTTCAGGGACCAACCGTCGCGGAACTCGCTAGCCAGCCAGTTGAGCAACTGCGGGTGGCTGGGCTTCTCACCCTGGGTGCCGAAGTCCTCCGGGGTGGCGACCAGCCCGCGGCCGAAGAACTTCGCCCACACCCAGTTCACCGTCACGCGGGCGGTCAGCGGGTTGCCCGGCGAGACGATCCAGTTGGCGAGGTCGAGCCGGGTCGTTGCCCCATCGGCCTTGGGCAACACGCCGGGGGTGCCGGGCGTGACGGCGACACCTTTGCGGAGGAAGTCGCCGCGGATCATCACGTTCGTGGTGCGAGCGGGGCCGGCGGCGATGGTCATCGCCTTCGCGCCCGCGGGAGTCTTCTTCTTGTGGGCGGTCACGGCTGCCTCGCGCTTCTTTACCTCGGCGGCGGGCAGTTTCTCCTCCTTCGCCGCATCGACGGCCGCTTGCAACTTCGCTAACTCGGCGTCGAACTTCGCCTGGGCCGCCGTCAGTCGCTCGGCTTCCCCCAGCAACGGGGCCGCGATGTCGGCTTCCACATCCGAGTTGAAGAAGGCGAACAGTTGGTAGAACTCGCGCTGCGACAGCGGGTCGTACTTGTGGTCGTGGCACTGGGCACAGCCGACGGTCAGGCCGAGCCAGACGGTGCCGGTGGTGCTCACGCGATCGATGACGGCGTTGACACGGAACTCCTCCTTGTCCACCCCGCCTTCCTTGTTGGTGAGGGTGTTACGGTGGAAGCCGGTGGCGACCTTCTCCTCGACGGTGGCGTTCGGTAACAAGTCGCCAGCCAGTTGTTCCACGGTGAATCGGTCGAACGGCATGTCGGCGTTGAGCGCGCGGATGACCCAGTCGCGGTAGCGGTAGGCGAAGGGCCGGCCGGTATCCTTCTCGTACCCGTCGCTGTCGGCGTAGCGGGCGGCGTCCAGCCAGTGCCGCGCCCACCGCTCGCCGTAGTGCGGCGACGCGAGCAGCCGATCCGCGACTTTCTCGAACGCGTTGATCGACGTGTCTTTCTCGAAGGCTTCGACTTCTTCCGGCGTCGGCGGCAACCCGGTCAGGTCGAGGGAGACGCGGCGAATCAGCGTCCGCTTGTCGGCCTCCGGCGACGGTGTCAGGCCACTGTCACTCAGTCCGGCGCGGACGAAGGCGTCGATGGGGTTCGCGGTCGGCGTCGCGGTCACCGGTACGGTGGGCCGCTGGATTGGCTGGAACGCCCAGTGTTTCGACGTGTCATCCTCGCCGACGACCGCGATCCCGCTGCCCCACTTGGCCCCCTGGTCGATCCAGGCGCGGAACTTGCCGATGTCGGCGTCCGTCAGTCGCTTGCCGTCGCCCGGCGGCATCTGCGCGTATGGGTCTTGCCCGGCCAGGGCGTGAGTCAGGTGGCTGTCGGCACTCGTGCCGATCACGATGACGGGGCCGGTGTTACCGCCGGTCTTCGCGTGATCGGCGGTGTCCAGCCGCAGACCGCCCTTCTGCTTCGCCGGCCCGTGACACTTCACGCAGTGCGCGACGAGCAGCGGTTTGATGTCCGCGTCGAAGTCGATTTTCGCGGTCGCGGCGAGCGGCAGCTTGGCCGGTTTCGCGTCCTCGGCGCATAACGGCGAAGACGCCAGAACGGCCGGGAGTGCGAAGACGGCGATACGGGCGATGTGGTTCATGACGGGCAGGCCGGCGGGAGGGGGGAACCCATTCGCCAATCCTACCCGCATTCGTTGGCGTGAGCAACCGCTGCGGCACGGCTGATTCGCAGGTCACGAAGGATGTGTTCGGCAAGGGAGTCGCACTCTCCGAGTGCGGGTCGGCACCGCACTCGGAGAGTGCGGACTCCCTTCGATCCAGCAGAATAGAGTGTCCCTGTCAGTGGCAGACGATGACGGGTTCGTCCGGCATCTCGAAGCGGCCGAAGAACACGACGCCGTCTTCCACCGGCTCCACCCACCCGCAGTACACCGCGCGGGTGGGGGCGGCGCGAACCGCCTCCCGGCACACGGCGTCGAGGTCCGTGCCGCTGGCGATGACTTGCCCGTCGCGGAGGGCGACGTAATCGCCACCGTGTTCGGCGCGGAGCGTCGGCAACAGACGGTGGAAGGCGTCGATCTCCACGCCTTCGACGGGATCAGTGGGGTGAAACGTCTGGACAGTCCCTGTCGTCATGGCGGCTCCTCCGATTGTTCGGGAAGGTAGTTTACCCCGCCCGTCGGGCTGCCGCGATGCCAACTGGAAGCGGACGATATGCCTTGCATGATAATGGTTTGCGGCGGAGCGGCCCCGCGTCGGCGGAGAAATCCGACGACCGTTCGCCACACGCGGGTGTTGTAAAAGTTTCCACGTGGAAACTTTTACAATACCCCGGCTACGCCGACGCCAGGCACTCCCGCAGGAACCGCACCCCGTGGGCGATGTCGGCGAACCGCTCCGCCTGCGTGCCGGCTTCCCGCTCGATGCACAGCGGCCCCGTGTAGCCGATCCGCTGGAGCGCCTTCACGAACTCGGCCGTGTTCGTCTGCCCCTGGCCGAGCGGCACCTCGGTTCCCCATGTGCCCTTGTCAGTCGGTCGGTTCGCGTCCTTCAAGTGGACGCTGCGGATGTCCGGGGCCAGCAGGTCCAGCACCGCCAGCGGGTCGTCCTTGTCGTACAGCAGCATGTTCGCCGGGTCGAAGTTCACCTTCAGGTTCGGCGACTTCAAGTCGTCCAGCGTGCGGCGGAGCAGGGCGGCGGACTCCTGCCCGGTCTCGAACGCCACGATCACCCCCTGCCGGTGCGCCAGATCCGCGACCGTCGCCAGGGTGTCGAGGAACGGCTTGCGGGCCGGGTCGCCGACGGCCGGGATGAACCCGGCGTGCAGCATCAGGTCCGACAGGCCGAGTTCCTTCGTCCGGTGCAGCGCCCACTGGAACCGCTCCAGCCGTTCGGGTCGCGTGGCCGGGTCGCCGAACCCGCCGGTCTTCTCAATGGTCAGTGGGGTGGTGTAGTCCTCGCCGGGGAAGCCGAGCATGGCCCCGCTCATACGGAACCCGGCGGCGACGGCGGCGGCCGGCATGTCGTCGCCTTCGGCCCAACTGGCGTGGTGCGGGTCGCCGCACGCGATCTGCACCACACCCACGCCGAGGTGGTCGAGGAAGCCTTTCAGTTCGGGGATGCTGGTGACCTGCAACGACCAGCTACAGACGCCGATAGCCAGCGGTTCGATGGCGGGCATGGGGGTTCTCCGGTGGGGGTGGGGGATGGTTTACACCGCCGCGCGGACGTATTCCAGCAATTCGCCGTGGTCGAAGGCCATCGGCGGGGGCACGTCGAGCAGGTGCCAGGCGACTTGAATCGCGTCGTCGGCGGCGACGGCCCTGGTGTCCTTCGCCCTCACGCGGGCGAGATACAGCACCGACACCGTCCACCCCCGTGGGTCGCGGCCGGGGTCACCGGCGGCGAACAGTTGCGTCAGGTCCGAGACTTCCAGCGACGTCTCTTCCAACAACTCCCGGCGGGCGGCTTCGACCAGCGTTTCCCCCTCGTCCACGAACCCGCCGGGGAACGCCCACATGCCGGCGAACGGTTCGTGCTTGCGGCGAATGAGCAGGATTCGCGGGCGGATTTCGGTGGTCGCCACCGCGATATCCACCGTCAGGGCCGGGCGGGGGAAATCGTAGCGAAATTTGGGGGCGGCTTTTGGCATGACTCCGAAGATAGCCGACGGGCGGCGGATCGCCAATCGGGGATTGTCGCTACAATATCGGCGGCCCTTTCCCCCAGTTGGAGTGTACCCATGCGTGGCCTGTGGATGGCGGTGGCGGCCGTGGCGGCCGTGGCGGTCGGCGGCGTCGCGGCGGCGGCGGACGACGGGGCCGAGGTGAAAGTGGGCGCGCTGAAGGCGACCACCCCCGGCAACTGGAAGCCGCTCGCCAAGCCGGGGATGATGCGGTCGCTCCAGTTCACCGTGCCCAAGGTGGCCGGGGACAAGGAGGACGCCGACATCTCGGTGTTCGAACTGAAGGCGGCCGGCACCGTCGCGCAGAACCTGCAACGGCAGCTCGGCAAGTTCGACGCCGAGGGGCGGAAAGACAAGGTGGAGAAGGTGACGGTCGGCGGCGTCGAGGCGACGTACCAGGACGTGACCGGGACGTTCCTGAAGAAGCCGTTCCCGATGGCCGAGAAGGGCGTCCCGATGGCCGACTACCGCCAGCTTTACGTCGTGTGGGAGAACACGGACGGCGAGCAGTATTACATCTGGCTGGTGGGGCCGGCGAAGACCGTCGCCGCCAACAAGAAGGCGTTCGACGAGTTCCTCAAGGCGCTGAAGTAACACCCTCTTGAACTGGTCCGCCTCGGCGAGGCGGACCGACTCCTTCGTCGCACTCATGCCCCTCTTCTTCGACTACGACTTGCCCGACCGGTTGATCGCCCAGCACCCGGCGGCCCGGCGGGACGAGTCACGGTTGCTGGTGATCGACCGCGCGGCGGGCGCTATGTCGCACCGCCACTTCCGCGACCTTCCTCAATACCTCCGCGCCGGCGACCTTTTGGTGTTGAACGACACCAAGGTTCTTCCCGCGCGATTGGTCGGCCGGCGGGAGCAGACCGGCGGACGGTGGGAAGGGCTGTTCCTTTCCGAAAACGCGGGCCTGTGGGAGTTGCTGGCGCAGACGCGGGGGTTCGTGCAACCGGGCGAGACGTGCGTCACCGACTCCGGACTGCGGCTGAAACTGGTGTCCCGCACCGACGACCGCCACTGGCTGATGACCCCCGAACCCGCCGGCCCCGCGTCCGAATTGCTGCCGGTTCACGGCCACATCCCGCTGCCGCCGTACATCCGCAAGGGCGAGGACGAACCGGCCGACCGCGAGCGATATCAGACCGTCTACGCCGCGAACACGGGGTCCGTCGCCGCGCCGACCGCCGGGTTGCACTTCACGCCGGAGTTGCTGGCGAGCCTGGAAAATCAAGGCGTCGGCGTCGCGCGGGTGACGCTGCACGTCGGGTTGGGCACGTTCGCGCCGGTGAAAGCCGAAGACCCGACGCAACACCCGATTCACGCCGAATGGGCCGAAGTGACGGCGGACACGGCGGCGCGGGTGAACGCGACCAAGGCGACCGGCGGGCGGGTCATCGCCGTCGGCACGACCACCACGCGGACGCTGGAAACGGCAGCGCGAAGCGGAACGGCGGAGCCGTTCC
>JBBRUO010000171.1:0-10515 GCA_038247725.1 Gemmatales bacterium | reverse complement strand
GTTAACAGCGCGTCGAACCACACATAGATGGTGAACTCCTCGTCGAAGGGCATTTTGATGCCCCATTGCTCGCCGGTCCGCGAGATGTTCAAGTCTTGTAGCCCCTCCGCCTCGATGAACCCGATCATCTCGTTGCGGCGGCTGTCCGGCTGCACGAAGTTCGGGTTCTCCTTCAGGAACGCCAGCAGTCGATCCGCGAACGCGCTCAGCTTGAAGTAATAACACGGCTCGGATCGCCGCACGAGCGGCCGCTTGTGCGCCGGGCACTCCCCGGCGTTCTCGGTGTGGAACTTGTCGGATTTAAACTCCTCGCAGCCGGGGCAGAACCAGCCCTCGTAAGCGCCCTGATAGATGTGGCCGTTCTCGTACACCTTCTGGATGAACTTGCGGCAACATTGCTTGTGCCGCTCGCTACTCGTCTGGATGAACACGTCGTAGCTGATGTCGAGCGCGTCCCACACTTCCTTGAACTGGCGGGCCATGTCGTCGCAGTACGCCTGCGGGTCGAGGCCGAGTTCCTTCGCTTTGTCCGCGACTTTCAAGGTGTTCTCGTCGTTGCCCATCAGGAAGGTGACGGCGTACCCCTCCATCCGCCGGTAGCGGGCCTGCACGTCGGCCCCCAGCTTCTCGAACGCGGTGCCGATGTGCGGGCGGCTGTTCGGGTAGTCGATGGCGGTCGTCTGGAACCAGCGGGGCGGGGTCATGGCAACTCCGGGCGGCGAACCGAGTGAAACCGTCTTTGTAGCGGACGCGGCGGAGCGGAGGAAGGTTCGGCGACGGCGAGTGGCTATCCGGGAAGGGTCACCTTGGATTCCTTGGATTTGAACTTGACGGCGGGTTTGGGGCATCGGCGGTTGAACATCGTCTGGATAACGTGGGGAGGTCCAGCCGAAGCCTCGCCCTCTCAAGAAGCCACTTCCGCCGGCTGCCCCGTCGCCTTCGCACCCACTTCCGCCTCGACCGCGCGCCGCTCGGCCGCCCGATCGCACTTACATCCCCGTCCGCTGCGGCGCACAATAGCCGCGTCCCCGCTCCCGAGGCCGCCCCGTGTCCACCGCCCCCCCGACCGCCCCGGCCCCCGGCCCGTCGCTCTGGTCCCGCCTGATCCGCCCGAACCGGTGGCGGCTGTGGACGCAATTCGCGCTGCTGGGCACGTTCATCCTCGTCATCCCGATCTTGCTCACCAGTTATCAACTGCTGCAGTCCGGCCGGAACGTGTTGGTCGAACACGAGATCATCGACCTCGCGGACGAGAGCAACCTGCGGGTGAACGACTTCCGCGAGGACATGGCGTACCTGGCCCGCGACATCCACCGGCTGGCCGACGCGAAAGGGGCGACGCCGGCGACCGTCCGCGCCGGGCTGATGCTGGATGTCCGCCCGCCGGCGTCGGACGAGCCGGACGAGGTGCGGGCGGTGCGGCGGAAGCACCTGTACGGCACCGTCGTCGGCGTGTACTCGTTCCCGACGGGGAACCCGGAGGCGGCCGTCCTGCCGCCGGACGCGGTCGCCCGCGCGCACGCCCTCCGCGCCGCGCTGGCCGACGTGGACGCGCGGCTCGCCCGCACCCCGTCCGTGGACCGCTCCGGGTTGCACCTGCAACCGGCCGACGGCGACCGGCCGTCGCGGTGCCTGCTGGCCCTGGCCGACCGCGCGGCCGGCGGTACCACCTTCGCCGCCGTCATCGATTTCGCCAAGTACGTCGGGCAGCGGCAGGCCGTCTCTCCCCGGCACTTCTACCTCGTCACCGACCCGGCCGGGGGGCTGCTCATCCGCCCGAACCAGATGACGGCTCCGGCGCGGACGGCGGTGGAAGCGGTCGCCCCGTGGCAGTACCCGACGGACGGCGAGACGGGGTGGTTCGACCCGCTGCCGACGGTGGCCGCGCGGAAGCGCCGGCTGGCCAAGGCGGTGGCGACGGGCGGCGCGCGGCTGGCGGCGACGGCGGTGCCGGCGCTCGAGTTCCGTTACCGGAAGGGGTACTTCGGCACCGAACTGGACCTGACGAAGACGCTCGGCGAGGGGGCGAAGGCGGCGGCGATCGAGGTGAACGCGCTGCTGGCCGCCGAGATCGCTGCCGACCCCCACCTGCGGGCTGGGGAGGTGTCGCCGCAGTCGGCGTATGTCGAGCTGTCGCACCCGGACGAGAAGCGGCTACGGGCCGTCAGCGGGGTGGTGGACGGGTGGTGGAAGCGAAAGGGGAGCGGGGCCGTGCGGTGGACGCGGCCGATCGACTGCGAGACGTTCCAGGGGCAGTTGGTGCCGCTCCGGTTGGACCTGAACGACGTGGACGAGCCGGGGTGGCTGATCGTGTCGGCGGCGGTCGAGGAGTTGCGGGAGGACATCGACGACCGGTTCGACCGCATCCACACCCGCTGGGTGCTGCCGACGCTGGCCGTGTCGCTGCTGCTGGGGGTCGCCCTGGTGGTGACGCTGACGCACAGCCTGAACCGGCTGGCGCGGGCGGCCCGCCGGCTGAGCCAGGGGGAAGACGTCCGCTTGCCGGTGGGCGGCTCCCGCGAGGTGAGCGACCTGGCCTACACGCTGGACGAGATGGTCCGCCGCGTCCACCAGCGGGACCGCGAGCTGTCCGACCGCGCGGCCCGCTACCAGACCATCCTGCGGGCGGCCGGCGAGGGGGTGGTGGTGACGGACGCCGCCGGCCACATCGAGGAGGCGAACAAGGCGGCCGGGCGGATGTTCGGGCTGTCCGCCGAGGCGCTGCTCGGCCGCACCGTGTCGTCCCTGCTGGAGAACCCCGACGCCCTCCCCAACCCGACCGACTCGACGCAGGATGAGACGTTCACCCTGCCGCCCGGCCAGTCGATCGAGAGCATCCGCGGGCGGCGGGCCGACGACACCACGTTCTGGATGGAAGTGAGCCTGAAGCCGGTGATGCTGCCGGACCGGGTGGTCATCGTGTGCGTGTTCCGCGACGTCACCCGGCGGAAGGCCGACGCCGAGCGGATCCAGCGGATGAACGAGGACCTGGAGTCGCGGGTGCGGGTGCGGACGGCCGAACTGGAGGAGGCCAACGGCAAGCTGGAGGTGGCGGTGCGGGACGCCGAGGCGGCCGTGCGGGCGAAGGACTCGTTCGTCGCCAACATGAGCCACGAGTTGCGGCAGCCGCTGCACATCATCATCGGCTTCACCGAGGCGCTAAAGGAGGAGGCGGGCGACGAGGGGCTGGACGCCGCCGTCCGCGACCTGGACAAGATCCTGGCCGCCGCCAAACACCTGCTCGACCTCATCAACGACATCCTCGACATGGCCAAGATCTCGGCCGGCAAAATGGAACTGACCGTGTCCACGTTCCCGCTGGCGCGGCTGGTGGAGGACGTGAAGACCCTGGTCGGCCCGCTGGCCGAGGCGAACGGCAACCGGTTCGTGGTGGCCGCCGACCCGGCCCTCGGTTCCATGACGGCGGACGAGCGGCGGGTGAAGCAGATCCTGCTCAATCTGCTCAGCAACGCCTTCAAGTTCACCCACAACGGGGCCGTCCGGTTCGCCGTCGAGCGGCTGTCCGTGGGCGGCCGCGAGTGGGTGCGGTTCCGCGTCGCCGACAGCGGCAAGGGGATGACCGCCGAGCAGGTGGGGCGGCTGTTCCAGCGGTTCTACCAGGCCGACTCGTCCACCACGCGGGGGGCGGGCGGCACCGGCCTGGGGCTGGCCATCACCCAGAGCTTCAACGACATCATGGGCGGCCAGCCGATCCGCGTCACCAGCGCGGTGGGCGACGGGTCGGAGTTCGTCGTCACCCTGCCGGCGGTAGTGGAGACGACGCCCGACCAGCCGCCGCCCGACCTCCTGACGCCGCCGGAGGGGACGCAATCGGCCGAGGGCCGCACCGTGCTGGTGATCGACGACGACCCGGCCGTCCGCGAGTTGATGCGGCGGTTCCTGACGAAGGAGGGGTTCGCGGTGGTGGAGGCCGGCACCGGCGACGAGGGGTTCGCGATGGCCCGCGACGTGCGGCCGTGCGTGGTCACGCTCGACGTGATGATGCCCGGCTCGGACGGGTGGGCGGTGCTGGCCCGGCTGAAGGCCGACCCGGCCACCGCCGACATCCCCGTCGTCATGCTCACCATCGTGGACGACCGCGGGCGGGGGTACTCGCTGGGGGCGGCCGACTACCTGACCAAGCCGATCGACTGGAACCGCCTGGGAGCGATCCTGCGGAAGTACCTGGCGCGGGGCCGCGGGGACACCGTGCTGGTGGTGGACGACGACCCGGACAACCGGGACGTGATCCGCCGCTACCTCGACCGCGAGGGGTGGAAGACGGCCGAGGCGGCGGACGGCGAGGAGGGGCTGCGGAAGTTCGCCGAGACGCCGCCGGCGGTCATCCTGCTCGACCTGATGATGCCGGTGCTGGACGGGTTCGGGTTCCTGGACGAGCTGGCCAAACGGTTCCCCGGCCACCGCGTCCCGGTCGTCATTTTGACGGCGAAGGAGTTGACCCCGGAGGACTTCGACCGGCTCAACGGCCGCGTCGCCCGCATCCTGGAGAAAGGCGACCTGACCAGCCTGGAGAACCTGCTCGGCGTCGTCCGCCGCTCCGCGCGGGCGGCCGGCTAGAATGACGGCGTGGCAAGCGTGTACCAGTTCAAGCGGGCCGAGAAGAAGTGACGACCGAAAATCGAGAGGAGATCGCCGTGGGGATGTCACTGTTTTACCAGACGCCCAAACCCGTTTCAGCGAGAGTGAAGAACGCGATCTTCGCGGACGCGGCGCGGATTAACGCCGGCCGACGCTGGTGGTCCGAGAACATTAACTTCTTCGATCCCCTTGCTCGAAAGCGGAAACCTACGCGCCCGAAACCGACGCCGCTGACTGGCGATACCAAATTCTCTTTCCCCGACGGGTACTCGGATGGCCAAAGGGGGTATGTTGATGTTGAAGTCGATGACGACGATGACACGTTCATGGGTTGGCGAGATTTGGCCTTCATCACCGCGCACCTCGTCCGCTGGTCACGCGATCACGGCAGCGAGTGGCAACTGTCCATCGAGGATGTCGAACTCGGCACGATCGTGAACGGGATTCCAACCCCTGCCGGCCTCCTCAGGTGGAACGAAGTGGAGAGTGCGGAAGCTAACCAACGGGCAGCGGAATTGGACACGAAGTACGCATCTCGTTGGGGTGATTGATAACCCCGCTCCGATCAATTCCGCAAGATAGCGGTTGTCCCCTTCCGAATGCGGCGCGCCACCCCATGAAAGCGGAAATCGTCTCCATCGGCACCGAGATCACCAGCGGCAAGAACCTGGACACGAATTGCCAGTGGCTGAGCAAGCGGCTCGGCGAGATCGGCATCCCGGTCGGCTTCCACACCACCGTCGCCGACGACTTCGACGACAACGTGCAGGTGTTCCGCACCGCCAGCCAACGGGCGGACGTGGTGCTGTGTACCGGCGGCCTCGGGCCGACCCTCGACGACCTGACCCGGCAGGTGCTGGCGACCGTCGCCGGCGTGGAACTCGCGGAAGACGCGGAAAGTCTGGCCATCATCACCGAGTTGTTCCGCCGCCGCGGCCGCGCCATGCCCGACCGGAACAGGTGCCAGGCGCTGTTCCCGGTCGGGGCCGAGTCGCTGCCGAACCCCGTCGGCAGCGCGCCCGGCGTGTGGATGACGATCGGCGACGCCGTGTTCGCCGCGATGCCCGGCGTGCCGAGTGAAATGTTCAAGATGTACGAGGAGCAGGTGAAGCCGCGGTTGGTGAAACTCGGCGTCGGTGGTGGGGTGTTCATTGAACGGAAGATCAACACCTTCGGCGGCGGCGAGTCGCACGTCGAGGAGTTGCTCGGCGACGTGACCAAACGCGGGGCCGTGCCCGAAGTCGGCATCACCGCGAGCGAGGCCACCATCTCCCTTCGCATCCTCGCGCGGGCCGATGTGATGGAAGCCGCCGAGGCGCTGATGGCCCCGGTCGAGAAGACCATCCGCGAGCGGCTCGGCGACCTCGTGTTCGGCACGGACACGGACGAACTGCAAGACGTGGTGCTGCGACTGCTGGGCGAGAAGGGGAAGACCATCGCCACGGCCGAGAGCGTCACCGCCGGGCTGGTCGCGCACCTGCTGGCCCGCGTGCCCGGCGCGAGCAACCACCTGATGGGCGGCGTGGTGGCGTACACGGACGAGGTGAAGGCCCGCGAGTTGGGCGTCTCCCGCGACGCGCTCGACCGCTTCTCGGCGGTCAGCGCGGAGGTGGCGAAGGCGATGGCCGAGGGGGTGCGGGTGAAGTTCGGTACCGACCTCGGCGTGGCCACCACCGGGTACGCGGGGCCGACCGGCGGCGACGACGGCACCCCGCCGGGCAAGGTGTTCGCGGCCGTGGCCTATGACGGCGGGTGCGACGTGCTGCCGTTCGCGTGGCTGGGCACGCGGGCGTTCGTGCAGACGTGTACCGCCAAGATGGCCCTGAACCTCGCCCGGTTACGACTGCGGAAACTGTGACCGCCCGGCGAGACCGAGGTTCACTCCCGGTTCTCCACTTTCCGGCTTCCCCTTTGCTTCCGCCGGTGTTCCCGTTTATGATGCGGCTAGGAATTCGCGGCAATCACGCCCCTGCCGAACCCCGAGACCGATGATGAAGACGTTTTCGGCCCTGTTGCTCTCGACCGTTTTCATCCTGGCCGACCCCTCCTTCGCCGCCCCAGTGCCGAAGGAAAACCCGAAACCGACGACCGAGAAACTCGTCGGCGTGTGGAAACTCGCGAAGACCGACGCCAAGTTGCCCGACGGGATGGAAGTGACGGTCGAGTTCACCGCCGACGGGGCGCTGGTGCTGCGGATGAGCATCGACAACACCACCAACTCGGTGTCGCGGGGCACGTTCAAGGCGGACGCCGACAAGATCCACTACACCATCGAATCCGCCGGCGGCGAGCGGAAAGAGACCCTGACGGTGAAAACGCTCACCGCCGACACGCTGGTGCTCATCGATCCAGACAAGAAGCGGGAAGAGTTCCGCCGGGTGTTGGTGGTGAAGAAGTGACGCCCCGTCACCCCGTCGGCGGCTAAATACCCAAACAGGACAAACAATTCCGATTTAGGCTTGTGGCCGCCAGCCGTGCTGGTATGGTGGCGGTGGTTCACTCTCCCACGCCGCCGGAGCCACCCCATGATTACCGTCGATGAGCCGAAGTTGGAGTCCGACCTCCAGACCCGTTTCGCCTACCTCGCCGAGTTCGTCGGGTTCGGGCCGGCCGATGTGGCCGCCGTTCACGGGGCCGCGCCCGCCCTCGCCCCCCTGGTGCCCGGCCTCGTGGACGCGGTGTACGCCAAGTTGCACACGTACACCGCGACGTGGCGACACTTCCTGCCCCGCCAGCATGGGTACGCCGGGGACGTGCCGGCCGACCTCGCCCACCTGACGCCCGACCACCCGCAGATCGCCTTCCGCAAGGACCACCTCGGCCGCTACCTGGTGGCGCTGGTGACCAAGCCCTACGACGCCAAGATGGCCGAATACCTGGACATGGTCGGCAAGATGCACACGGACAAGGCCGGGTCGAAGGACCTGAACGTCCCACTGGTGCAAATGAACGCGCTGATGGGGTTCGTCGCGGACGCCTTGGTCGCCACCGTCTTCGGGCTGAACCTGCCCCGCGAGACGGAAGTCGCCACGCTGCGCGCGTTCAGCAAGTTGCTGTGGATTCAGAACGACCTCATCACCCGCCACTACGCGGCGTGAGGCGGGGGCGGGCCGGCGGACCCGGTGGCGGTACGATAACGGCATCCGCCCCGGCTGTTCCGGGGCCACCGCCGCCCGGAGTCCGGTATGCGTTCCCCCCGATTGCCGCTGATCATGATCGCCGCGCTGTCCGCCCCCGCCCTCGCCGCCGACCCGCCGTCGCCCGCGCCGGTGCGGGTGATGAGCTTCAACATCCGCTACGGCACCGCCAAGGACGGCGACAACCACTGGGACAAGCGGAAGGCGTTCGTCGCCGAGACCGTCGTCGCGTTCGACCCGGACTTGCTCGGCACGCAGGAAACCTTGGCCGACCAGCGCGATTTCTTGGCCGATCAGTTGACGGGGTACGAGGTGTTCGCCGCCGGCCGCGACGACGGCAAGGACAAGGGCGAGATGGCCGCGATCTTCTTCCGTACCGCGCGGTTCACGAAGACCGACGGCGGGCACTTCTGGCTGAGCGAGACGCCGGACGCGGCGGGAAGCAAGGGGTGGGACGCCGCCCTGCCGCGCGTGGCCACCTGGGTGAAACTGACCGACCGCACGGCCCCGGACGGGCGACCGGTGTTCTTCCTGAACGCGCACTTCGACCACATCGGCAAGAAGGCGCGGGTGGAATCGGCCCGGTTGATCCGCGCGAAGACCGCCGAGTTGGGCAAGGGCTGTCGGCTCGTCATCAGCGCGGACTTCAACGCCGGCGAGGGGAGCGACCCGTATGCCGCCCTGTTCGGGGACGCCGACGAGACGCCGTCGCCGGTGGCGGACACCTTCCGCATCGCCCACCCGACACGCGGCACGAATGAAGGCACCTTCTCGGGCTTCCAGGCGACCGCCACCACCGGCACCCGCATCGACTGGGTCGCCGCGTCCCGCGACTGGAACGTGCGGGTGGCCGGCATCGACCGCACCAGCCGCGACGGCCGCACCCCGTCCGACCACTTCCCGGTGTTCGCCGTGTTGCGGGCGGCCGACCCGGACCAGCCCAAGACGCTCCGCGTGCTGAGTTACAACATCCACCACGGCGAGGGGATCGACGGCAAACTCGACCTGCCCCGGCTGGCGCGGGTGATCCGCGCGGCCGACCCGGATGTGGTCGCGCTGCAAGAAGTGGACTTCAAGACGAAGCGAACCGGCGGGGTGGACCAGACGGCCGAACTGGCCCGACTGACGGGGCTGTCCGGGGTGTTCGGCAAGGCCATCGACTACCAGGGCGGGGAGTACGGCCAGGCGATCCTGGCCCGCGTGCCGCTCGGAAAGGGCACCATCCACACGCTGCCCGGCGAGCCGGACCGGGAGCAGCGGATCGCGTTCGCGGTGCCATTGACGCTGGACGGCCGGGAGATCACCTTCGCGACCACGCACCTGCACCACCAGAATGACGAGTTCCGCCAGCAACAGGCGGCCAAGCTGAACGAGGTGTTCGGCGAGAGCGCACGCCCGGTGATCCTGGCCGGCGACCTGAACGCCACCCCGGACAGCAAACCGCTGGCGACACTCGCCGCGAAGTGGACGGTGGCGACCACCGGCCCGGACCTGTTCACCTTTCCGGTGGAGAAGCCGACGAAGCAAATCGATTACGTGTTGTTCCGACCGGGCGACACGTTCCGGGTTGTCCGGGCAACAGTGATCGATGAATCAGTGGCGTCCGACCACCGGCCCATCCTGGCCGTACTGGAGTGGAAGAAGAAGTGATTCCTGGTCCGGATGATTCGGTCGCGTTTGTGGGCACGCCACTCCCGGATCCCGCCTTCACCTGATGCCCAACCGCGCCCGGAACGCCTCGGTGAAGCCTCGCAACCGGTCGTCGAGTTTATCCCACACCGGCGTGGCCATCGCGGCCGGCACTCCGCCGAAGTACGGCTCGGCGATGGCCCCCGCGATGCACGCCTGAGTGTCGGCGTCGCCACCCAGCGAGATGGCGTTGCGGAGCGCGTCCTCGAAGTCGGTCGCTTCCAGGAACGCCTGGATCGCCTCCGGCACCGACTTCTGGCACGACACATGGAAGCGGTACGTCGGCCGGATGGCGTCGAGCGATTCCGGCAGGGCGTACCCGATCTCGCCGCCGGTCACGAACGCGCGGATGTCGTCCTTCGACTTGCCCGTTCTCGCCAGGAACACGGCCCCGGCGACGGCTTTCGCGCCGCGGATGCCTTCCGGGTGGTTGTGTGTAACGGCCGCGCTCCGCTCGGCTTCCGCGAGTACGTCCGGCAGCGTGTCGCGGGCGTACCCCACCGGGCTGACCCGCATGGCCGAGCCGTTCCCCCACGAGTTGTACGGCTCGGTCTGCTTGTACCCGGCCCACTCGATGAACTTGCCGCCGTACCCGGCCAGCGAGTAGTCCTCGAAGTACTGATGGAACAGTTCGACATACCCCCGGCCGGTGAGCATCGCTTCCGCCACCGCCACTGTCAGCACGGTGTCATCGGTGAACTGGCTCCACTCGGTGAAGAGCGGGAAGTCCTTCTGCTTCGTCGAGTCGAACTCGTACACCGACCCGACCACGTCCCCGACGATGGCTCCAAACATAGCTGTTTCCTCTGTGGTCTAGGTTTGTTAGCCCGCCGCGCCAGCAAGGGGCGTAGAGTGTTGCACGGCCGAATACTGCCGGCCACATGTGTTTCGCCCGTGGCTGGCGCGGCGGGCTAACAGTTAGCACAAATCCCACACCGTCAGACGACCTCGGCGGCCGCCGGCGCAGGCGGTCAGGCCGTCCGGGGCGACCGCCAAACAGGTCACGTCCTCCATCCGCCAGCCCCACTGCTCCGCGATCCCGCCGGATTTGGCGTCGAACAGTTGCACCCGCTCGCGCAGCCCCAGCGTG
>JBBRUO010000170.1:0-10528 GCA_038247725.1 Gemmatales bacterium | reverse complement strand
GGAGTCGCCGAGTTTGCTGGTGGTCGCGCCCGGATCGACGGCCGCCAAGTTCATCTTCTCGGCCATCTCCGCGCCGAGGGCCTCGGCGTACTTCTTGTCGGCCTTGCGGCGCTCGTCCATCGCGCGGAGGCTGGGGGCACTGCTCTCGTCGGCTGGGCCGGGCATGCCGCCACGACCGCCGCCTCCGGGCATGCCGCCGGCCATGTCGGCCGCCAACGCGGCGACCGGAGCGGGCGGGGGAGACGGCTGGCGGGCGAGGTCGTCCATCCGGTTGCGGATGCCGCCGTCGTAGGCCACCGGCCGCAGGGAGCGGAACAGTTCCGGCTCGACCGTCGGGCGGTTAATGAACAGCGGGTTGTACAGGTCCATCTTGAAGCTGATCGGGCGGCCGGAGACCAGGGCCATCTTGACCCCGCCCCAGTCCTCGTCGGTGGTGTTCTCGATCACCGCCCACCCTTGCAGGTACGGCTTCGCTTCCTTGTCCAGCACCAGCCGGTAGCTGGTCTTCCAGATGGGCGCTTCGATGACGTAGCCGACTTTCACCTTCCGCTTGCCGTCGCCGCTGAAGTGCATGCTCACGGCCTTTTTCAGGCTGTCGTGGCTGAGGGCCAGGGTATCCAGGGCGCGCTTGAGTTCGTTCTCCAACACCGGGTTGGTGAAGCGGACCCGCTGCACTTCGGACATCTTCACGCACCGCATCCCCTCGGCGGTGAGCAGCGTGAGCATGTTCGCGTCGATGGTCGTCGTGCCGGCGGGCACCTTCTGCACCTCGACGCCGATGACGGTGCCGGTCAAGTTGCCCGGCTGGGCCGCGTTGCCGGGCAACATGGTGACTTCCACCTTCTCACCACGGGCCTGGGTCAGGATTTGCGCCAGGCTCGGCTGGTTGTTCAGGTTGATGGCGTAGCTGGCCAGCGTCCGCGTCACCGGCTCCCGGCTGTCGTAGCTCACCGCCGTCACCTTGCCGCCGCTGAAGTCCTGCAACGTCATCGACTTGATGAGGTCGTTGATGTCGGTTTCCGGAAACGTCAAATCGACGCGGGCGTCGCCTTCGACTTCGCCGCTCCGGGCGAAGTAGCCGACGCCACTGTTGAACATGACGACTTGCGTGAGGGGCAGGCGAACCGCCGGCTTCGGGTCGCCGTCCTGCTTGGCGTTCGCCCCGATCAGCCGGTCGGCGAACAGGCCGACGCCTGCCGCCGCCGCCACCGGAACCGCCATCAACCAGTGTCGCAGACGCATGGGATATCCCTCGAACGGAGAGTCGCCCCGGAGCGGGGCGGATGGGCCATTTTGAAACACCGACGCCGGTGTCCAGTTCCCAGACGAAGTAGGAAGCGGTTCGGATTGTGCCCAGGACAGTATTTCCGAAAGGCCTCGACCGTGACAATCCCGGCACGCGGCAGCAGGCGTGGCAATTGTTTCTGGCACGCCGGAAGTCCTCACCCCCGGCCCCCTCTCCGTCCCGGAGAGGGGGCCGGGGGTGAGGTCTCGATCATGCTCCGTTAAGGCGGGCTGATGCGGGCGAGCGCCTCCGTCACCGCCTTCCGCACGTCCTTGTCGGCGTCGTTGAGCCGGGCTTCCAGGGCGGGCACGACGGTCGCGGCGGCCGGGCCGAACTTGCCTAGCGCCCGCACCGCTTGCAGGCGGATCGCGTCGTCCGCGTCGATCAGATCGTAGACGTAGGCCTGAAGGATTTCCCGCGACACCGGGGCGTCCGGCTGGATCAGCCGTAGCGCGGTGATGGCGGCCCGCCGCACGTCCCCGTCCCGGTCGCCCAGCACAAGGGCGAGCGACGGCGCGGCCACCACCGCCGCCGCGCCGTACGCGCCCAGGGCTTTCGCGGCCCGCAACCGGAGGCTGGTGTCGGCACTGGACAGTTGCTCGATCAGCCCGGCCACGTCGCGGTCGTCCCCGCCGGACAAAATGGCGGCGGCCGTCCGTTTCACGGCGATTTCGATATCGATGCCCCGGTCGGCCGCGCGGGCGAGGACCGGCAAGGCCGGGCGGGCGGCGGGGCCGACCACCCCCAGCGCATCGATGACGGCCTCCTGCAACCGGGCGAACTCGGTCCCCCGCAACCGCTCCAACTGCTGCATGAGTTGCGGCACGGCGGCGCTCGCCTTCGGCCCCATGCGGGCCAGGATTTGGGCCGCCGCCGTCCGCTGGAGTTCGGTCAGACGGGTGTCGCGAACGACGGCCGCCAGTTGCCGCGCGAGCATGTCGTCGGCTTCGTCCGCCCGGACGGGTGGTAGGACGGCGACGGCGGCGAGAAACGTCATCAAAAAGGCGCGCATGGTCGGGTCTCCGCCACCGGGTGGAAAGGTTCCGTCTGTCTTCGGCAAATCCGCCCCCCGCCGCGTCGATCATGTCCGTGAACCCCATCTTGCCCCGCCACCGGGTACACTGTATATGCCGGCGATGCGGACTATTCCGGAACCGGGGGCAACCATGCGACCGTACTTCTTGCGGCTGGCGGTGGTCGGCGGACTGTTGGCGGGGACGGCGGCGGCTCAACCCCCGACCATCCCAGGGCCACTCGCCGACGCCAAGAAACTGAAAGACGCCGTGGACGCCCTCCGCAAGGATCGGGAGGGCGCGACCAAGGAGGCCACCGGCGACGTCGGCGGGGCGGACGAGCGGATGCTCCTGCGGCTGAAGTTGCTGGACAAGCTCAAGGAGCTGCCCGGCCGGTTCAACCCGCCGCCGGTGATCCTCGCGCCGCCGCCGACCTCGGTGCCGCCGGCGGGGACGACACCCGACCCCGCGAAGCCGGACCCGTGGGTGGGGACCGTGCCGCTGGACCCGCTGCGGGTGGCGCAGAACCTGTACAAGGCCGGCGACATCGAAGCGGCCTATCGGGCCATCCAGATGCAGAAGCCGGACACGCTGTCCCCGGACGACCGGACGTTCGCGCAGTACCTGTCGGCCTGTTGCCTGCGGCGGATGGGGAAACTGCCGCAGGCGGCGGCGCTGTACCGCGAGATCGCCGACGGCAAGCGGGATCCGTTTATCACTGAAAGCGCCCTGTCGCAGTTGTCGATGATCCGCACCGTTCAAGAGATTGAGGGCCAGCTCGAACAATTGAGAGCGAACCGCAAGGTGAAGTAAAAACCGTCGAATTCCCCCCCACCTTTCCGACCCGGCGGCCAATCCCGTGTTAGAAGAACTGTCGTCGTCGATCACCCAACTCGGCCGACTGGCCGAGTTGGTCGCCGCGCGACTGTCTCGCGGCGACTCGGCACCGGATTGGCTACCACAGTTGACCGAACACGCCGGCCGCGTGCGGGCGTTGTTCGTCACCGCCGACGCCGCCACCCGCGACGCCGTTCGAGACGCCCTCGCCGAGACCGCCGAAGTGGTCCGCCTCGCCGCCACCTGCGGGGACGAGTGGATCGCTTCGCACCGGTCGGAGCTGGACGCCGACTTGTGCGCCGCCCGCCTCCGCCGGGTGTATGGGCTGGAAGCGGAGCTGGTTCCCACACAATAGCCTTCGGACGCCGGCCACCATGGACCCCACCGCGCTCAACCTCCTCACCGCCGCCCTGTCCCAAACAGGCTTCCCCGACGGCGGGGCGGCCACCGGTACCGCCGGCCAAACCGACGCCGTCGCCGGCCTCTTCCAGTCGGTCCTCGCCAGCGCGGTGACACAGGCGACGGTCACCGCCGCCACCCAGGTGCCGACCGCGACCGGCTCGACGAATCCGCCGGAAACCGGCCAGACCGGCGAGGCCGACTTGATGGCGCAACTCCTCGGCCTGCTCGAACAGGCGACCGACGAAGCCGACCGCACCGAAGAAACGGCGGGCGTGAACCCGGAGTTGCTCTCCCAACTGCTCGCCGCCCTCGGCGTCAACGCCCAAGCGGTGACGCCGGACGGGGCGACGCCGACCGACGCCACCTCGGCCGCCGCCGTTGCCACGGACGCCGTCCCCCGCTCCGGACCCATCCCGACGCCGCAACTCGTCGCGGACGCGAATCCGGCCGGCCGGACGCTGCGGCCGGGGATCACCGTCCAAGTACCCACCCCCACCCCCGTCACCGCCCGGCCGACCGAACCCACCGTCGCCCCGACGACGGTGCCGCTGCCGGCCGAGCAACGCGCGACCGTACCCGGTGCCGTCCCGCAAACGGTCACCGTCTCGGACGCCACGCAGGTGGCTGGTCGCTCGCCGTCGGTGGTGGCCCAGGTGCCAATCGTGGTGGACCCCAGCCAGCATCTGCCGCGCGGGGTGGACGGTGTCGAGACTGCGGTCGCACCACCGGTGAACGAGCCGACGCCGGTGAAAGGCCTGCCCCCGGTCACCCCCGGTGGCAACCAAGCCGTCGATCAGAACCAAAATCCGACCAGCACCATCGAACCCGCCGCGATCCGGGCGGTCGTCACGCCTCAGGCGGCCTCCGCGGAATTCAAACTCCCCGTGGGCGACGCCCCGCCCGCCGTCGCGCCCTCGGCAGCCGGTGCCCCTCAGAACGCGGGGCCGACCGGCCCGGCTACCACGACCCCACTGATCGCCGGTACCGCCCAGAACGCGCCGCCGGCCGGCTCCACCGCCCAGCGTTCCGACTTGGCCGCGCGGCTGGCCCCCGCTCAACCGGCCCCGACCGCCCCCGTCCGCCCGGCAACCCCGGAGATCGCCATCACCGCCGCGCAGCCGGTGGGTGATACCGTCGGCCAACTCGACTTCACCAAATTCGCCGGGGTGTCCGGCGTCTTCGGTGCGGACGCACGACCCGACGACGTGGCCGCGACGGACAAAGGGACCGTCGTGCCTGCGGGCGCGGCCCCATTCGCTCTCGATACCGGCCGAGTCGCCCCGCAGGTTGTGGAGAAACCGGCTGAGGCCGCCGTCACTCGGCCGCCCGTCGCGGATCAGTTGTCCGGGCCGATCACCGCGCACCTCCGCACCCGCCCGACGGACGGCGAGACTGAACTGCAAATCCGACTGGATCCGCCCGAGCTGGGCGCGGTGAAACTGAAAATCGTCTCAACCGGCGGGGACGTTCGGGCCGAACTGCACCTGAGTAGCGATGCCGTCCGGCGGGTGGTGGAGAGCCAACTGCCGGAACTCCGCCAGCGGTTGGAAGACGCCGGAGTGAAAGTCGAACGGTTCGACCTGACCTCCGACTCCAACAGCGGCACCGCCCGGGACGACCGCGGCGACCGCTGGAACGGCCCGCCGCCGGTGGAACCGCCACTCACCGCCGTCCGCCCCCGCCAGATGGCCGTGGCCCCGTCCGCCACCGGCCGCATCGACGTGAGCGTCTGACCTCCCGACCGCCCCCCTCAGCTTGAAGGAGTCTACCCGATGGAAACAGCCGCTCTCACCGGCGCGAGCCAGGACCAGTTCTTGCAATTGCTGGTGGCCCAGCTCCAGAACCAGGACCCCCTGGCCCCGACCGACAGCACGACGTTCGTGAGCCAACTGGCGACGTTCTCCCAACTGCAAGAGACGCAGAAGCTGACCGCCAGCTTCGACCAGATGCTGAAGCTCCAGCAACTGACCCAGGGCACCTCCCTGATCGGTAAGACGGTCGAGTACACGCCAGCCAACGGGGCCGCCGCCACCGGGCTGGTGTCGGCGGTGGCCGTCCAGAACGGCCAAGTCCTGCTGGCCGTCGGCAACTCGAACGTGCCCCTGAACCAAGTGACCCAAGTGACGGCGTAACCGCACGTCGACTTCATTCCGGCTCATCACCCTGAGACTTCAACACGAGGATCGACTGTGGGAATCACCGCCCTTTTCACCGGCTCGACCGGCCTCCAGGCCAACTCCATCGCGCTCGACGTGGTGGGGAACAACCTGGCGAACCTGAACACCGTCGGGTACAAGAACCAGCGGACGCTGTTCCAGGACGCCGTCTACCAGGCGCTCAGCGCCGGCTCCCCCGGCACCGCCATCTCCGGCGGTACGAACCCGACCCAGGTCGGGTTCGGGGTGACGGTCGGGTCCATCGGCACCCAGTTCCAACAGGGGGTGGTGACGCCGACCGGGCGGAGCCTGGATGCGGCGATTCAGGGGTCCGGGTACTTCGTCCTGAACAACGGCAACCAGACCCAGTTCTCGCGGGCCGGGTCGTTCGACCTCGACGCCAACGGGTTCCTCGTCGATCCGTCCACCGGCTTCCTGGTCCAGCGGAACGGGCTGGTCGGTGACCCGACGCCGACCGAGCCGGGGTTCCAAATCCCCGGCGACAACCGCATCAAGGTGCCGTTCGGGGCCGGCGCGCAGGGCATCCCGACGACGACCGTGAACTTCCAGGGGAACGTCAGCTCGACGCTGACCGTCGGCGACACCCGCACCACCGCCATGCAGGTGTTCGACAGCCTCAGCTCGTCGCAGACGCTGACCCTCACCTTCACCAAGACCGGCCCGAACACCTACGACGTGGCGGCGAGCATCCCCGGTGCCACCGTCACCCAGGCGGCCACCAGCGTCTCCTTCGACACCTCCGGCATCCTGCTGACGCCGGAGACGATCGACATCACCGTGAGCGGGTTGCCGGGGACGAACCCCGCCGGGCAGACTATCACCCTCGACTTCGGCACTATCGGGCAGGCGACCGGCTTGACCCAGTTCGGCGGCGTGTCCACGGTGGCCGCCGTCACCCAGGACGGCCTCGCGTCCGGCGTGCTCACCAGCGTGGCCATCGACAACAACGGCAACCTGCAGGGGCAGTTCAGCAACGGCCGCACCATCGCCTTGGCCCAACTGGCCATCGCCGGGTTCAACAACGAGGGCGGGTTGCTCCGCTCCGGGCAGAACTACTTCACCACCGGCCCGGCGTCGGGCGAGCCGATCATCGGGGTGGCGCGGGAAGGCGGCCGGGGGGCGATCCAGGGGGCGTCGCTGGAAGGGTCGAACGTGGACGTGGCCATCGAGTTCTCGCGGCTGATCATCGCCCAGCGGGGCTTCCAGGTGAACGCCCGGACGGTGACGGCGGCGAACGAGACCCTGCAAGAACTGGCGAACATCATCCGATAAACCCGAGTCCGGGTTGATAAGCCGCGAGGGGCGGCATCTTCCCGCTCAGTCGCCGGCCTTCTCGATCTTCTTCTCCGGCGTCAGGCCGAGTTTGCGGGCCACGGCGTCGGTCGCGGACTCGACCGAGCGGGACAGTTCCGCCGCCGCGGCGGGGGCCGGCTTCGGGTCGAGCGACCGGCGGACCTTCTTCACTTCGATCATCTTCTCCAACTCCTTCAAGTCGTCCAAGAACTGGCCGGCCTTGGTGTCGTTCGCCTCGAACCGGTCCTTGACCTCGTGCATCCGCAGCTTCTTCAGCTCCAAGTCCAGCACGTCGAGCTTGGTCTTGGCTTCCAGCTTCAGCGTCTCCAATTCGGCGACATGTTGGCGGAGCAGCGAGACGCCGTCCTCTTGTTGGCGGGCGGCGTCCTCGGTCTCGGCGAGCAGGGTTTTCTGCGCGGCGACCAGTTCCAGGTCACGGTCGAGCCGCTTCCGGGCGGCGGGCACCGGCATCGGGCTGCCGGCGTAGCCGACCAACTCGGTCCGCGCGTCGTCGATCTCCTTCGCCCGCGCGGTCAGCACCTTGGTGCCGGTGTCCACCACGTCGCGCAGTTTGGTCACCTCGACGGCCGCGTGCGACGACTCGACGATCCGCTGGGCGAGGCGGTCCTTGGTGGCCGAGATCTCGACGTCGAGATCCTTCAGGCGGCCGCGGAGGGCGTACAGCTTCTTCTCCGGCGCGTCGGTCGAGGACTCGACGCCGTGCCGCTTCGACTTCACGACCGATTTCACGTAGGCCACGACCTCGCCGACGCCGTCCTTCGCCTTGGACCGAGAGTCCTTGTTCAGCACGAACGACCCGAGGGTGATCAACCCCGTCACGATGAGCAGCTTCTTGAACATGGCGCGTCCTTTTTCGATGGGGCCAGTAGGGCCGGCGTGACCCGCCGCAGGTGGCGGCGCGCCGGGCTGTCATCTAGTGTTTCGCGGATCGCGGCGGCGGATTTCGCGGGATCGGAGAATTTTCCCGCTCCTCGCCCGGTCGGCCCCCGGCTTGTGACCAGCTCGTCGAATTCCGCCCGAACAAAACTCCCTTCCAGTTCGGGCCGAAATGCCGACAGGGCCGCGCCGCCGCCCCGACACGGGCGTGCGAATCGGGCGGAAAACAGCGGCCGACGGCCGACCCCAGGTTCCCCTTGTGCTAAAGCTACTTCGCTCGCTCTCCCACCCGCACGGTTTCCTCGACGCCGCGCCCATGACCACCGACCCGAACGTCACCTACAAGACCCTCAAGGCCGTTGCCGTCCCGCAACTGGTCACGGACGCCTGCCTGGTGTTCATCTACCCGACCGGGCCGCACATGGGGGCGCGGTACGTCCTCCGCGACGTCGAGGTGAGCATCGGCCGCACCGACGAGTGCGCCATCCGCAACACCGACGCCTCCGTCTCCCGCGTCCACGCGCGGCTAGACCGGCGGGAAGACGGGTTCCACGTCACCGACCTGGGCAGCACCAACGGCACCTTCGTGAACAACGTGCTGAAGCGGACGGCCCGGCTGGACGACGGCGATTACCTGCGGATCGGCAACTGCATTTACCGGTACCTGGCCGGCGGCAACCTGGAGGCCGAGTACCACGAAGAGATTTACCGGCTGACGGTGCTGGACGGCCTCACCGGCGTCCACAACCGCCGGTTCCTGACCGAGTACCTGGATCGCGAGCTGGCCCGCGCGCAGCGGTTCGGCCGGCCGCTGGCAGTGGCCATGTTCGACATCGACCGGTTCAAGGGGATCAACGACACGCACGGCCACCTGGCCGGGGACACGACCCTACGGGAGTTGACGGGGCTGCTGAAGGCGGTGGTGCGGAAGGACGAGTTGCTCGCCCGGTACGGCGGCGAGGAGTTCGCCATGGCCCTGCCCGAGACGACGGTGGAGCAGGCGGGGCAGGCGTGCGAGCGGCTCCGCAAAGCGATCGCCGAGCACGCTTTCCAGTACCAGAGCATCCGCCTGCCGGTGACGGTCAGTGTCGGCGTAGCCGTGAGCGGGCCGAACACCGTCACCCCGGAAGACCTGCTCCAACTGGCCGACCAGAATCTGTACGAAGCCAAGCGAACCGGCCGCAACCGGGTGGTGTGCTAGCCGGGCCGCCCGCGGAGTCGTTCGCCCCGGCTCACGCCTGGTAGCGGTCGATCAGCACTTGCGCCGTCGCCGGTCGCATGATGCCGGGGTCGGGCATCTCCCCCTTCTTGAACTTCTCCCGCAACTCCGTCCCGCTGATGCTCACCGGCTTCCACCCCTTCGGCGCGTGTTCCTCGACCAGCCCGACGCGGCCGAGTTCGGCGTAATACGCGGCGAACCCGACCTTCACCGGGTTGATCTTCAGGTCGCCCTTCAACTCGTCGAACTTCCGCTGCGCCGCCAGCCCGTCCCAGATTTCGCCCTTGTCATCGTAGGGTGCGTCAGCGTGCTTGCGGCCGATGATGATGTCGGTGAACCCGTAGTTCTGCCGGTAGATGGCGTGCATCACCGCCTCTTTGGGTCCGGCGTAGAACATCTTGATATCCAGGCCGATGAGCAGCACCTGGTCGGCGAACGTGCGGCCGACCTTCTTCCACAACTCCTCGTCGGTGTCGCCGTCGCCGAGTTGTTTGTTGTCGATGAGCGCGCGGTACGTCTTCATCCGCGTCACGGCGTCCACGTCGTCAGCTTTCGTCTCCCCGACTAACGGGTTCAGCACCGCCCCGGCCAGGAACCCTTCCCGCGTCAGCCGTTCCAACCCGACGACCAGAGCGTACTCGTGGGCGCGGTGCAGCGCGTTGCGGGTCTGGAAGGCGACGACCCGCTCGTAACCCTTCTCCCGGAACAACTCCCGCGTCTGGTGCGGACTCAACACGAGGTCGCCGTATTCCGGGTTCTTCGGCTGCGGCAGCACGAAAGCCAGTCCGCCGACGAGAAACGTGCGGGGGTCGGTGGTGGCGATCCGCGCGCCGGGGTGATCTTCCCGCGTGGTGGCGTACACGCTGGCGTTGTACTTCTTCTTGTCCCACGGGTAAACGTCAGTGACGTTCAACTTGCCGACGACTTCGCCGCGCTCGTTGGTCAGCGGGTGGTCGCTGCCGGTTTGCAACTTCTTCGCGGTTTCCTCATCCACGGGGAAGGCGAGCGGGATCGTCCACGCGAACTTCTTGCCGTTGCTGATGACGACTTCCTCGTCCAGCACGCGGTCGTATTCCTCTTTCGTCATCGGGCCGTTCAGCGGAGATAGCCCGCCGTCACCGATGCGGTACAGGGTGCTCAGGTCGGCGTCGGAGACGGGGATGGGCGTCGACTTCGGCGCGCGGGCGACGAAGTCGGCGGCGTTGACGCCGGGAACCGAACGGGTGACGGGTTCGGTCACGTCACCGTGCGGCGGAATCAGGTCACGGGCCATCGGTCAAAACTCCCAGGAGGTACGAAATCAAGATCGACAATCCAACGGCCGCAGAGGACGCAGACAAGAGCGCAGATGAAGATGATTTGAAGTAGAATTTTCTGATCATCTTCATCTGCGCTCTTGTCTGCG
>JBBRUO010000169.1:0-10532 GCA_038247725.1 Gemmatales bacterium | reverse complement strand
GCCTTGCGGTCCAGCCGCAGCCCGCCCTTCTGCTTGTCGGGGCCGTGGCACGAAACGCAGTGCTTGGCGAGCACGGGGCGAACGGCGTCGAAAGTGGCGTCCGGCGCGGCGGGGCCGAACGCGAGGGCGGAGAGGAGTAGCGGTGTCATGCCGCTATTGAACCGCACGAAGGCCACGCGGTCCAGAGGCAAGTTCATAGGTCGCGGTCGAGCCGACCACAGGTCGGGGCGCTCACGGCCGCGCACCCGATGACGCTGGGCCGCTCAGGTGCGCGACAATGCCAGTGAGAATCGCGCCCAGCCAGTATCATAACACCATTGGGAAACCCGCCAGTTTCGGGGCAATGTGCCGCCCGCGCGAAAAATCGGCGGCCGCGACCGAATCGGGTTCTAGGTTTGCATGAGCCGGCGTTGCCGGAACGCAACGGCATTTAACCCACGGCTGACTTCATTTGCGGCAGTTGGAATCGGCGGGACTCATTCACCGAAATCCGGTGCCCCGGTGCCATCTCCCGGCAATGACATCGTGCGACCCACGAACTCCGGGTAGCCCTGGGTTGACTCGGTCTCGTAGAATCGAGGCTCACGGAAGGGCCGACACCCGAGGAGGGCGGAGTCCGAATGTCGATTCCCACATCCCAACGAGCCACCCGCGAGTGGCTGCTCCTGTTCATCGCCCTCGGCATCGTCGCCGCGGTGGTGGTGCCGCTGTGGCAGCTCACGACCACCGCCGAGAGCCGCTCCGAGTTCTTCGCCAAGTGGACCCCGCAGCGGGTCGGGAAGTTGCTCATCGGGCCGGAACAGGCGCTGTGCTACTTGTGCGCCGTGTGGGCCGGGCTGATCCTCGGCCGGCGCTATTCGGAAGTCCGCCGCCAGCGGGCCGCCTTCCACTACGAACTGCTGCCGACGGAAGAAGGCGCGCGAATCCTGCCCGAAGACGCCCGCCCGCTCGCCCGGAAGGTGGATCAGGTGATCGACCGGCGGGGGCCGAGCATCCTGGCGAACATGGTGCGGCTGGGGTTGGGGAAATACGCCGTCAGCAAGGCCGCGCCGGACGTGGCCGAGGTGGTGCGGAACCAGGCGGACGTGGAGGCGTCGCGGTTCGTCGCCACCATGAACACGGTGAACTACCTCGCGTGGGCGATCCCCGCCATCGGCTTCCTGGGCACGGTGCGGGGGTTGGCCTCGGCGATGGGCCTGTCGCGGGCGAAGGATCAGGACAGCACGGAATACCTGGAGAAGTACCTCGGCCAAGTCACCGACCACCTCGGCACGGCGTTCGACTGCACGTTCGTCGCCCTCGCCCTCAGCCTCGTGCTGATGTACGCCGTCCACGCGGTTCAGCGGAGCGAGGAGACGTTAGTGATTGACTGCCAGGACTATTGCCAGGAACATCTACTGTTGCGGTTGTACGACCCGCAGCCAACCGACGGCGGCTTGGTGCCACTGCGTTAACAAGGTAGTCCGCACCCGCCGGGTGCGGGTCCGACCGCACCCGGCGGGTGCGGACTACCCTCCGGGATGCCCCATGTTCGGATTCCTCGGTAGCCGCAAGACCGCCGACGCGGACCCCCATCGCACGCGGCTGGTCGGCCTCGACCTGACCGCCACCCGCGCCCGCGCGGTGGCGTCCGCCGACGGCCGCACCCGCCCGCTGGTGCTGGACGGCGACTCCCACGAGCTACCGCTGTTCCTGAACCTGGACCACAAGCCGCCGGTCGTCGGGTCGGCCGCCGTCGCCGTCATCCGCCGGCTGCCGCACGTCGTCTGCTCGAATTTCCTGCCGCTGCTCGGCGTGTCGCACGAGTGGCGGGTGGGGCGGAAGACGATGACGCCGGAATCGGCCCTGCAAGCGGCGCTGGAGGTGATCCGCCCGACGGTCGCCGCCGAGACCGCCACCGCCGGTCTCTCGCTCCCCAGCTACCTGACCCCGGTGCAGGTGAAACGGGTGCAGGAGTTGACCGCCGCCGCCCGGCTGCCGGTGCGGGGGTCGGCCGCCGCCCCGCTGGCCGTCGTCGCCCACCGGGCCGCTTCCGTCGTCGGCTCGCGAACCGGCGACCCGGCCGCCGGGCTGGTGCTGGACGCCGACGAGTACGCGCTGAGCGGGGCCGTTCTCGCCGTCAGCCCGACCGACGCCCGCCTCGTCTCCGTCGCGCACTGGCCGCACCTGTCGGTGCGGCTGTGGAAGGAGCGGCTGATCGACGGCATGTCCGACCGCTGCGTTCGCCTGTGCCGTCGCGACCCCCGCGACTCGGCCTCGGCCGAGCAAGTGATCTACGATCAACTGGACGAGGCGCTGGACAAGGTCCGCCAGGGGCAGAAGGCGACGCTGACGGTGCGGGCCGAGCACTGGTTCCAGGACCTCGTGCATCAGCCGGACGAGTTGGACGGGTACTGCACCGGGCTGGTGGCCGCCGCCGTGGAAGGGATCAAGCAGTTGCTGCTCGACGGCGGGCTGGCGGTGCCCATCCGGGCAGTGTGGTTGACGCACACGGCCGGCCGGCTCCCTGGCCTCGCCGCCCGCATTTACCGCACCACGCCGGAACACACCAGCGTGAGTATTCTGCCGGTGAACGCAGCGGCGGAAGCGGCGGCGGCGCTGGTCCCCCGGTGGATGGCCGGGTCGCTGCCGCGCGGGCACCTGGATTCGTCGGTGCCGTTCGACAAGCCGCTGACGCCGGCCGCCCCGCCCGCCGTCGCCGGCATCGCCCCCGCCCAACGCCCGGCCCTGCCGCGGAAGTGATGCAAGACCTCACCCCCCGGCCCCCTCTCCGGCCCGGAGAGGGGGTGTTCAAGGGGATGACGTGACTGGCGTCTCCGAAACGTGACGGGGAAGTCGGGTGTTTTCAACCCTCTCCGGGACGGAGAGGGTGGCCGGCGCAGCCGGCCGGGTGAGGTCTCTTGAGTTTTGCCACGAGGGATTGCCCATGCGGGTTCGTCACAAGCCGCCGACGCTGGTCAGCATGTGGATGCTGGACGTCTTCTGCTGCGCCCTCGGGTGCATGATCCTGTTGTGGGTGCTGGAGTCGCTCAGCAGCGCCGAGCAGACGAAGAAGGCGAAGTCCGCGCTGGTGGACCTGGCGGCCACCCGCTCCGACCTCGCCGACACGCGGAAGAACCTCGCCGACACCGCGGCCAAACTGAACGCGCTGGTCGAGGACTTGCGCGGGCAACTGGCCGCCGTCACCGCCGACCGCGACGCCACCACGGACCGGCTGCTCGCCGCCAACGCCGACGCCGCCAACACCAAGAAGTTGCTCGGCATCGCCACCTCGGACATCGACGACGCGAAGAAGAAGTTGGCCGCCGCCAACAGCGACCTGGACTCGGTCCGCGATGAACTGGCCGGGGCCGAGACCCGCGCCAGCACCCTCGCCGACGAGATGCGGAAGAAGGACAAGACCGTCGCCGCCCTGACCACCCGCGCGGCCGACGCCAGCACCGCCGCCGAAGACCTCCAGAAGCTCCTCCGCGAACGGCAGACCGACCTCGCCGCCCTCACCGCCAAGAACCGCGACACGCTGAAGCAGTTGTCGGACCTGGACGCCAAGTACCGGGCGCTGGCGAAGGAGACGGCCGATACGAAGACAACCGCTGCCGACCTCGCCGCCGCGCGGAACGCGGAGGCGACGCTGAAGAAGGAGATGGCCGACGCCCGCACGCAGATCATCGACCTCCAGGGGCAGAAGCAGAAGCTCGCCGACAAGTTCGACCGCCTGCGGATCGACAGCGACAACAAGTTCGCCGGCATCGCCCTGACCGGCAAGAACGTCGTCTTCCTGATCGACGTGTCCGGCAGCATGCGGCTGAAGAACGACGACCTGCCCGACGCGGACAAGTGGGGCGGCGTGATCCAGACCGTCGGCAAGGTGATGCGGAGCGTGCCGGACCTGGAGCGGTATCAGATCGTCCTGTTCTCCGAGAAGGCGAGCTACCCGCTCGGCGACGGCAAGTGGCTGCCGTACAAGACTGAGTCGTCGGTCACGGACGTTCAAGAAGCGCTCAAGAAGGTCGTGCCGGACGGCGGCACCAACCTGTACGACGGGTTCGATCTCGCCTTCCGCCTCCGCCCGGACGGGTTGGACACCGTGTACCTGTTCTCGGACGGCCTGCCGTCTCTCGGCGAGCCGATGACCGCCGCCCAAGAGCGGACCCTCACCGGGTCGAAGCGGACGGAACTGCTCTCCCGCCACCTGCGGAACAAGATGCTGGAGTGGAACCGCCCCCGCGAGTCCAAGCGGGTGCGGGTCAACGCCATCGGCTTCTACTACGACAGCCCGGAAGTCGGCGCGTTCCTGTGGTCACTGGCCCGCGAACACGACGGCAGTTTCGTCGGCATGAGCCGGCCGTAGGAGTGGATCACTTCTCCCACCCGGCGGGCAGCGGTTCCTTCGCTTCCGCCGGCGGGTCGATGCCGAGTGCCCGGCAGACGATCGCCGCCACCGCGAGGGAACTGGTCGGCTCCGGCCGCGCCCCCAACATCGGCACCCCAGCCCCGAACGCCATCAACGGGACGTGGGTGTCGTAGTCATGCGGGCTGCCGTGCCCGGCCACCGAGTAACCGCCCGTGTTCTTGCCCGGCAGCAGGTACGGCTGATGCACCATCACCACGTCGCCGGAGCGGTCGGGGTGCCAGCCGAGTTGCACCCGCCGGGCGAGCGGGTCGGTCAGCGGCGGCCCCGCCAGCAGCGACCGGGGGAGCGCCGCCAGCATGTGCGGGCGGTGGCCGACCCACTCGGCGATGTACCGTTCGACGTCGGCCCGCGACTTCCCTTCCTCCGCCAGCAGGGCATCGCTGACGTACAAGTCCGGGTAGTTCACCGTCCTCAGCCACAGGTCGGGCGAACCGGGCTTGCCGCCGAGTGGCCCGAAGGTGTGGTCCAGCGCCTCGGCGAGTCGTGCCAACTCCGCCGCCGGCTCGAACCGCTCGGCCCCCGGCGTCAGTTCCGGCAGCGGGCAAACGCCGTGGTCGGCGGTGACGACGAGGGTGTAGTTCTCCCGGCCGACGGTCTCGTCCAGGTGGCGGATGACGTCGGCGAGCAGCCGATCCGACCGGGCGGTGACGTCTTGCACCTCGTGCGAGTCCGGCCCCCAGGCGTGCCCGATGAGGTCGTTCGACGAGAACGACAGGTACAGCAAATCCTTCGTCCCGCGCCGCCCCAGCCCTTCCGCCGTCAGGCACTCCTTGGCGAACTCCCACAGCAGTTGGTTCCCGAACGGGGACGTTTCCACGGCGTCGTAAAACCCCTTCGCCGGGTCCGGCAACTTGCCCTTCAGCGGGTGCGGGAAGGTGTGCCCCATGCCGTTCACGCCCCGGCCCTCGGACTCCACGTCGTCCCGGCCGGCGTACCGCTCGGTGGGCAGCAGCCGGTCCCACCGCTGGCTGAACCACACGTCGGCCGGGCTGGTGTCGCGGGTCTTGTTGAACCGGCTCACCCACTCCGGCAGGTCGGTGCGGTAGTAGCTGGACGTGTGGAAGTGGCCGACTGCGGAGTCGAAGCAGTACACCCCGGCGTCCGGGCACCGGCCGGCCATCAGCACCGCCGCGCGATCCTTCAGGGACAAGCTGAAGACGCGGGCGTTCGCCCCCTCGACGGCCTTCAGCCGCGCGGCGACGCCGGGCACCAACAGCCGCGCCGGGGACAACCCGCCGGTCTCCTTGCTGTCGGCGGTGGGGCGGGGGATGCGGCTGAACCCGGCGTCCGACGCGCAGTACACACCCCGCCCGGTGCGGCGGTCGTACCAGGTGTTCTCGACGATGCCGTGAACCGCCGGCGGTGCGCCGGTGCCGATGCTGGCGTGCCCCGGCCCGGTGGCGCTGCACCCATATGGCAGCCGGGCGTTCGAGTACCACACCCCGTCCCGCTTCACTTTCTCGAACCCGGCGGTGTCGAAGAGCCCCGGCCAGCGGGTGAGGTAGTCGCCGCGCATCTGGTCGAACACGACGACCACCACCAGTCGGCCGCCGGGGCGCGGCGCGTCCGGCGGCAGTTCGTCGTCGAGGTGAGCGACGACGTACCACCCGCCGATTCCCAACAGCGCGAGCGTGGGGGAGAAGAGCAGCAGCGTGCGGAGGAGTTGACGCATGGTCGGAACGACTCCGGGTGAGCGAAGCAGGGCGGTTCAATTCAATGGCGGCCGACGGGTTTCACCGCCCCACGGCCGCCACGAAAGTCTCGGCCACGAGGCGGGCGGTGTCGGCCCAGGTGAACAGCTTCAGCCGCTCCGTCCCCTTGGCGGTCAATTCCGCCCGCAGCCCGGCGTCGCCGAGCAGTCGCGTCAGGCCGTCGCGGATGGCCTCGGTCGAATCCGGGTCCACCAGCACCGCCGCGTCCCCGGCGACCTCCGGCAGGCTGGTGCGGTTGCCGGCGAGGACGGGCGTGCCGCAAGCGAAGCCGTCGAGGATCGGCAGGCCGAACCCCTCGGATCGGGACGGGAAGGCGAGCGCGTCGGCCCCGCTCAGCAGCGGCGGCAGGTCGGCGGCATCAGCGAACCCGTGCAGCACCACGCGGGGGTCGGCCAGTTGGCGGAACTCCTCCAACGCCGGCCCCTGGACGCCGACGAGCAGCAACCGCACGGCACCCGGCACGCCCGCGAACGCCTCGAGCAACCGGCGGGTGTTCTTCCGCGGGTCGGCGGCGGCGAACCCGAAGGCGTAGCGGTCGTCGGGGTTCAACCCGTACTTCGCCTTGGCCGTGCTGATCCGCCTGGCGTCAGTCTCGCGGGTCAGGTCGGTGGACCAGCGGAGGACCGTCACCCGTTCCGGCGGGATACCGAAGTGATCGACGATGCACCCTTTGCTGTGCTCGCTGGCGGTGAAGACGACGGCGGCCCGGCGGGCGGCCCGCCCGACGCGACCGAGCCAGTCGCGGGTGGCGGTGGCGTCCGGGTCGAGTTCGAGCGGGATGAGGTCGTGAACGAGGACCGCGCGGGGCATCGTGGCCCGGCCGGGGCCGGTGTTCGCCGGGCTGAACAGCAGGTCCGCCCGCGCCAGCATGGCGGCCGCCGGCAGGCGGATTCGTTCCCACAAATCGAGGCGGTCGCCGGCGGGGATGTCGATCCGCTTCCGCGACACGTTCGGGAGGTCGGTGAACGGATCGACGGCGGCGGGCGTCTGGTGGAACAACCGAAACCGCCAGTCCGGCCGTTGGCGGGCCAGTTCGCGGAGGACAGCGACGAGGACGTTGCCCATGCCGCGCCGGTCGGCACGGTACGCCTGGCGGCCGTCGATGGCAATCGTGGTCATCGGCGGGCCACCTGCTCGAACGTGCGGGCCACCTGTTCGGCACACCGCTCCCAGGTGAACAGTTTCAACCGCTCGCGGCCGGCCACCCGCAGGCGGTCGGCGAGCGCCGGGTCGGTCAACAATCGCGCCATGCCGGCGGCGAGGGCGGCGGGGTCGTCGGGGGCCACTGACACGGCCGCGCCCCCGGCCACCTCCGGCAGGCTGGACCGGTCGCCGGCCAACAGCGGCGTCTCGCAGGCGAAGGCGTCGAGTACCGGCATGCCGAACCCTTCCGCCAGCGGCACATACACCAGCCCGGCGGCGGCGGTCATCAGCGGGGCCACGTCCGCTTCCGGGATGTACCCGTGAATGGCGCAGGAGTCCGACACCCCGGCCGCCGCCGCCCGCGCGCGGAAGGTCGCGACCCCGGCCGCCGATTCGACGCCGACGACGAGCAGTTTCGCCGTCCCCCGTTCGGCCGCCGTCAGCCGGCCCCAGGCGTCGATCACCCGCCCGGTGTTCTTCCGCGGGATGGTCATGCCGAAGTGCAACAAGAACGGCCCCGGCACCGCGTACTCGTCCCGCACCGCCCGCACCCGCGCGGCGTCGGCCGTCTTCGTCAACTCCCCCGTCGGCCCCCACCGCGTGACCTCGACCTTCTCCGCCGGCACGCCGAGTCGGCCCACGATGTCCGCGCGGGCGTCCTCGCTGGGCGTGAACACCCGCCGCGAGGAGCGCACCGCCCGCCGGACGTTGGCGACCCACTTCGGCAGGTTCGGATCGGCCGGCGGGTACGCCAGGTGGGTGAGGTCGTGCAAGGTGGTGACGAGCGGCGTGCGGGAGAAGCGGGGGGCGGTGTTCCCGTGGCAGTGGAGGACGGCCGCGCCGGACCGCCACGCGGCCAGCGGCAGCCAGAAGTGGAGCCAGGCGGCGAACCGGTCGCCGGGGCCGGACACCCGCAGCGGGGCGACGTTCGGGCGGCCGGCGAACGGGTTCGGGCGGCCGGCCGAGTCTTGATAATACAGGTCGAACCGCCAGTGCGGGCGGGCCACGGCGAGGGCACCGTACAACCCCACGAGCGACTTGCCGATGCCTCGAACGGAGGAGTCTTGGAACACCGACCGGGCGTCCACCGCGATTCGCATGCCACCACACCGAAAGTGAACGGGCACCGGTCGCGGGCACCGGTGCGACAGGCCGACGGCCGGCGGTATCAGTTCTTCTTCCCCTTCACCCCGTTGATGCTCTTGATGCTGACCCCCACCTGCTTGGCCCGTTTGCTCTTGGCCTCGGCCGCCTTCTGCACCTTCCGCAGTTCGCCCACCGAGTCCTTCGCCCGCGCCCCGAGTTGCCCCAGGGCGACCACCAGGGCGTATTTCACCGACTCCTCTTTCTCGCCCTTCAACACCGCCACCAACTCGCCGACCGTCTTCTCGTCGTCCGGGCCGACCAACCCGATGGCCCGCGCGGCGGCGGCCCGCAGGGCGGCGTCCTTGTCCTTCAAGTATTCGAACATGGAGGGGATGGCGGCCTCGGCGTACTTGTACTGGATCTGCCCCAGGCGTCCGAGTTCGTCCAGCGCCGTCACCTTCACCTTCGTGGTCTTGCCCGACTTCAAGTCGGCGGTGAACTTCTTCGCGTCGTCCGCCTTGCCGGCGGCGTCCAGGTCGTCGGCCCCGCCCACGACCACCATCCCGAACGCCAGGGCGAACAGGCCGAACGCCCGCAGGTATCTCGACAGCTTCATGACGCACCTCCCGCCGGTCGGTGACCGGTTTCGGACGATTGTAGCACACGCCGGGAAATGAACACGGGAGACCGCCGCCGGTTCCGCCGTCACCGCCGCCGGGGGGATGTCGTACAATAACTCAATCCTTTCGACTCGCCCCGCTGGATGCCCGCCGTGCCCGCCACGCATCTCATGACCCTCTGTTTCGCCGGCGTGGTGTGCGTCGGCCCGCTCGCCATCTACCTGTGCTGGCTGGCCGGCGTCAACCGCCGCCCCAACCCCACCGTCGTCCAGGGCGTGTGGGACTTCGTCCGCCTGTACGCCGCCCTGTCCGGGTTCGTGCTGGTCGGCGGGGTGGTGCTGCTGTCGCTGGTGCAGACCGACAGCCGGTTCCTCGCCCGCGGCGATTGGGCGCAGCTCGCGGTGAACTGGGAGCGGGAGCGGGTGAACTGGACGCTCACGATGGTCGGCTACCTGACCCTGGTGATCGGCGTGGCGGCGCTGGTGGCGGCGGCGCGGTCGCGGCTGCTGTGCGTGTACAACGTGGACCCGGCGGACGCGGATAAGGCCGTCGAGGACGCGCTGGAGAAGGCCGGCCTGCCGACCGTCCGCCACGGCAACCGGTGGGGTGACGGCATCCCGCTGATCGAGGTCGTTCCCTTCCACGGCACCGCGCACGTCGGCGTCCACCTCCTGAGCAACAGCAAACCCACCCGCGACGAACTGGAACGGCACCTCCGCCCGGCCCTGGAAGCCCTCGCCGCCCCGAACAACCCCGCCGCCCCGTGGCTCACCTCCCTGGCGTCCGGCGTGGTGGTGGTGCTGGCCGGCTTCGTCCTGTTCGGCGTCTACCTGACGCTCACACGCTGAGCGGGCGAGGTGCCGCCTGATCGGGTCGGCGCGCGTTCGATTCCCCCTCCCGAAAAATATTCCTGACGCCGGCTCGAATTCCACCGTAGTCGCCGACTCGCACACCGCCCCGAGCGAGACCCCGCCGTGTTGCACCTGGCATCCGCGTTCATCGCCGAGTTGTCCGAAGTCGGCGTCCAGAGCATCGCCGAGGCCATCCACCCGGCGGCCGGCAAGGCGGTCGGCTTCTTCAGGGGCGTGTGGCAGCGTTATCGCGGCAAGCAAAAGCGGCTGGATCAGAAGGGCGAGGTGGAGCGGATCGCCCGCATGACCGCCGCCGAGGTGATCGCCGAGGTTCGCCCGCAACTTCTCTAGGCGTTTCCCGACCGTCCCGGCTTGCAACAGGAGTGCGAGTTGTACTTCTCCCAGATGCCGGGGGCGGTGACGCGGAGTTTGCGGCGGAAGGACGACCCCAGTTCTGTTGCCATCTTGGACATGCCTAACTGTTTTCAGGTAACCGTTCACGCCCCTTGCGGCAGCAGTGAGAGTTTGTGAATCTATCGGGTGACTGGGTCCCTCCAATGGTTGTGTCGCCGAACGCCGTGGGAGGATCGATCATGTCGGAACTGCTGCCACCGCCCCGCTTGCGATCCCCGGATCGCGACCGCGTGCTCGACGCCACCCCCATCGACGGCCTCCTCGACGCCGACCACCAGGCCCGCGTCGTCTG
>JBBRUO010000168.1:0-10614 GCA_038247725.1 Gemmatales bacterium | reverse complement strand
GTCGTCGGGGAACACTTCCGTCACCGGGTCCCACGTCAGTTTGCGGTGCAGGCGGTAGCCGATGTTGCCGAGGTGGCAGATGGTCGCGCTGCGGTGGCCGACTTCCGCCGGGCAGATGGTCTCCTTCCCGGTCTGGATGCAGTCGAGCCAGTTGCCGTGGTGGCTGCTGCTGGGGTAGACCCGCTTTTCCGTCTCGCCGATGGGGTCTTTGAGGATCGTGTCCGGCAGGCTGCGGATGCCGCCACGCCCCACCAGGATGATGCCCTTGTCGCCTTCGAACACGCAATCGGCCTTGATCTCCTTGCCGTCCTTGCCCTTCTCGAACTCGTTGTGGATCATCTCGACGCCACTGGCGTACAGGAACCGCAGGCCGCTGGTCGCCTTCGGGTCGTCCGGCGGGATGACGGCCACCGGGCCGCTGCGGTCCACGCCCATCGCCCACTGCGCGATGTCGAAGTGGTGCGCGCCCATGTCGGCCAGGGCACCGCCGGCGTACTCCAGGTAGTTCCGCCACGCCGGGAAGTGGCGGTGGACGCCCTTCGGGCACAAGTCCGAGTGGTACGGCCGCTCCGGGGCCGGGCCTTGCCAGAAGTCCCAGTCGGTGCCGGCGGGGATGTCTTGCGCGGGCAGCTTGCACGGCACCGCCGGCCCGCCGACGCCGATGCGGACCCGCTGCAACTTCCCGATGCGGCCGTTCCACACATATTCCACCGCCTTGCGGAAGTGCCCGCCGAACTCGCTGCGCTGCTGGCTGCCAGTCTGGAAGATCACCTTCCCCTTCGCCACCGCGTCCACGATGGCCCGCCCCTCGGCGACGTTGTGCGTGAGCGGCTTCTCACAGTAGATGTGCTTGCCGGCGGCGGCCGCGTGGATGACCGGGATGGCGTGCCAGTGGTCCGGCGTGGCGATGACCACGGCGTCCAGGCCGGGCAGTTTCAGCAAGTCGCGGAAGTCGCCGAACTTCTTGACGCCCGCGTAGGTGCCGGCCTTGGTGCGGTCGGCGTACCGCTTCGTCACGGTGTCGGCGGCGCTGTCGAGCCGCTCCTTCACCACGTCGCACACGGCGACGACTTCGACGTTCTTGCGGCCGAGGAACCCGTTCAGGTGCCCGCGCCCCTGTGTGCCGACACCGATGAAACCGAGGTTCAGCTTGTCGTTCGGCGCGGCAAGCGAGGTGCGGGACCAGACCAGCGGCACGGCCGACGTGACGGCAGCGGCGTGCAGGAAGCGACGACGGGAGAGCATGTGTCACCGGGGGAGAGAGGGAAAGCGAGCGCGGCGGGAACCGACGGGGTTGATGCTAGCCGAAGTGCCGGACGAATGGGAGGGGGACGATATGGAGTTTGAATCGAGTCGATGCCAAAATGCGATTACAACGCTCTGGTGCCGGAGCATTCACATCGACCACGGCCATACGATGTGACCCCACTTGCAATTGGGACAAGTGCCGGGGGGCCTCGGTCGTGCGGGTGCCGCTCCAACAGCCAGTAGAAGACGTAGTGCCAGACCCAAATCAAAATTGACAAAGCGGCAATCACAAGCAGATTGACCAGCCCCCACTCCGGAACGAGCCAAGCCCCGGCGAGCGCCGCGATGACAACCGGTGTGACGACGACAAGACTCGTTCCTGGGCGAACCGGAATGCCGGGAGGTTCCGACCCGTAGATCGTTACCCGCAGATCGAAGCAGTGACCGCACGCTTTGCATCGCATCGGTTTCTCCGCAGTCACGCCGCTTCCGCGCTCATGGGTCGCGCGCTGCTCGCGTGCCGATTCGAAGCACCTTCCACCGCCACGACTTGCCCCTGAAGCTATTCCACCAACTGCGGCAGGATGGCCACCTGTTCTTACAGGTGCCGCGAGTTGGCGATCAGTCGCTGAGTCGCCTCCGGGGATTCATCTGTCGCCGTTCGCTCCGAGAGTTGCTCTTCATCGGTCGCGGTGAGGCCGTCCATCCACGTCGGGCCGTCGGCCTGATCCCGCTGGGCCCGACGAGCGACGATCCGACGCACCAATTTTACTGATTCGGAGAGTACGAAGGTTGTGGACGAAATGGTCGTCCGCACTCTCCGAGTGCGGGTCGGCACCGCACTCGGCGAGTGCGGACGACCTTCAAGACAGGAACGGCGTCGCCCCGGACTACGGCCGCCGACGAGGGGGATGGTGAGAACCCTCGACGCGGTGAGACGCACAACGCCCGTCGTCTCCTGTCGCCTGGCACAACCTCCATCAGTCCAATTGCCAAAAATAACCCGCCTGCTTCCGCGGCGCTCGCCCTGTTGCTTGGAGACGAGGCAACCTGGGTGGCCCCGACCTCCATCACGATAAACCCGGTAATCCAGGGGAACCCTATCGGAAGGCCGATTGCGATGACTTTGTGGAATCTCGCTCATGTTCTGGATGTGCCGTGCCGATTTTTACGGACAGCAGGAAGCATCCGACTTCCGGGCGGCCGTGGTCGTGGGGGAACACGCCGTCAGGGTTTACCGCTCGCACCGTCGGGCGGCATGGGGTTCGGCAACGGCCGGCTCCGGTGTCGCGACGCCGGGCAGGTTCAGGAGCGCGTTATGCGGAAGAAATTACTCGGTGCGATGGCGGCCCTCGTGGCCGGAGCTGGGGGGGCGGTGGCTCAATCGCCGACGCGCGGACCCGCCGGGGGGCGGTTCGACGCGGGCGACGGGGACGTGCGGCCGGCTCAGTACAACCCCGGCATCCCGCCGCGACTGCCCGAAGGGGTCGGTCTGCCGTCCGGGTTGCCGGAAGGGATCGCGGGACCGCCGGGGATGCCCGGCGGGCCGATGGGGCCGGGCGGGCCTCCGGGGATGCCCGGCGGGCCGATGGGGCCGGGCGGCGAGCCTCAGTGGCCGGTGCCGGGGCCGTACATGCAACAGAGTTGGGAGAAGCCGCCGGTCGAACGAGGCGGGCTGCTCGGCGGACTCGGCGGACTCGGCGGGCGGCCGACGAACGCCCCGACGCTGTGGTTCGACGGGCAGTACCTGTTGATGTTCCCGAAGTCGATGCCGGTCGGGTTCCCGCTGGTGACCACCGGCGCGCCGGCCGGGTTGGGCGTCATCGGCACCGGCACCAGCAGCCCGCTGCACGGGGCCGGGAACCTGAGCCTCGGAACGCTGAGTGGGTTCCGGCTGACGGCCGGCTTCTTCCGCCCGCAGGACCACCGCCTGGGCCTGGAAGTGACGGGGATGTACGTGTCGCCGGGGTCGAACGACTTCTACGGCCGGTCGGCGGATAACGGCATCCCGGTGCTCACCCGGCCGTTCTTCAACACCGCCACCGGGCAGAACGCCTCGCTCATCGTGTCGTTCCCGAACTTCTCGGCCGGCAGCATCCTGAGCCGGGCCACGTCCGAGTTCTGGGGGATCGAGGCGAACGCCGTCGCCAACATCTATCGCAGCTCGCCGGACGCCCTGATCTCGTGTGCGCTGAACGGCGTCGTCGGCTTCCGGTACGCCGGCCTGCAAGAGGGGCTGACGGTCAGCCAGCAGTCGCAACTGCTGCCGGGGAACACCGCCCCTTACGCCGGCATCACCGTGGCCGCCCCCACCTCGCTGCTGGTGGAAGACCGGTTCCACACGAACAACAACTTCTACGGCGGGCAACTCGGCCTCCAGTGGCAGGCGTCGGTCGGCCGCTGGTACACCAGCGTGACGGCCAAGGTGGGCCTCGGCCTGATGAACCAGGAGGTGCGGATCGAAGGCATGTCGGGCAGCAGCAACCCGACCGCCGCCGTCGGCGGCTCCACCCTGGCGCTGGGCGGGCTGTACGCCAACGCGAGCAACATCGGCACTTACCGCGACGACCGGTTCGGCGTGCTGACCGACGTGAACGGCACCGTCGGGTACAACGTGACCAAGTTCTTCACCGTCACCGCCGGGTACAACTTCGTCCACATGAACACCGTCGCCCGGCCGACGAACCAGTTCAGCGGGGCGGTGGACCCGTCCCTGGTGCCGACATCCGGCACGTTCGGCGCGACCCCGGTGGGCACCCCGCCATTCGCCATCAAGCAGACCGACTACTGGCTGCACGGGCTGAACTTCGGGTTCGTCGCCCGCTACTAACGGGTCGGCGGATTCGCGAGCGGACACCCCACGCCGGGCGGGAGCCATTCCCGCCCGGTTTCGTCGTGCGCCGTGACCGGAGCGCGGCCGTCGGGTACACTCTCCGCACCCGTCGCCCCGGAGAGACTGCCGTGTCACGACCCGCCTCGTTCCTCGTCCTGTTCCTGATCGCGGCCCCGGCCTCGGCCCAAGTTCCGAAGTCCGCGGCCGCCGACAAGGCCGCCGCCGCGAAGATCGAGAAGCAGAAGCTCGTCGGTACGGCGGTCGTCGTTATCGACGGCGGCAAGGTGGCGTGGTCGAAGGGGTACGGGTTCGCGGACCGTGAGAAGAAAGTCGCCGTCGATCCCGCCGTCACCAGCTTCCGGTGGGCGTCCATTTCCAAGCCGGTCACCGCCGTCGCCGCGCTCCAACTCGTGGAGGCGGGCAAACTCGATCTGGATGCGGACGTGCGGGATTCCGTCCCGGAGTTCCCGGACCAGGGGACGAAGGTCACCGTCCGCCAGTTGCTCTGCCACCAGTCGGGGATCGTCCACTACATGAACGGGAAGGTGGTGAAGACGGAGAAAAAGTACGCGGAGCCGCACCCGTTCACCGACGTGGTGGTCGCGCTCGACCACTTCAAGGAGTCGCCCCTCGTCCACAAACCCGGCGAGAAGTTCGCGTACACGACTCACGGGTACATCCTCCTCAGCGCCGTGGTTCAGCGGGCGGGCAAGCAGCCGTTCGCCGAGCAGGTGGCGGCGCGGATCGCCAAGCCGCTCGGCATGGCCGGGTTCCGCCCCGATTACCAGTGGGAAGACATCCCGAACCGCGCATTCGGGTACGTCCGCATCAGCGACGTGACCCTCCTCCGCGCGGCCGCCAACGACCCCGACGTCAGTTGGAAGCTCGGCGGCGGCGGGTACACGTCCCCGGCCACCGACCTGGCGGCGTTCGGCGTCGGCCTGCTGAACCGGAAACTGGTGTCGGAGAAGACCGAGAAGTTGATGTGGACGCCGACCAAACCGTCGGGTGAAAAGGGCGAGCGACCCTACGGATTGGGCTTCGCCCTCGGCACCACCCCCGGCGGGGTGAAGTGGGTCGGCCACTCCGGCAGCCAGCAGAAGACGCGGACGAGCCTGATGCTCGACCCCAAGACCAAGCGGGGCGTGGCGGTGATGACCAACTCCGAGTGGGCGAACCCCAGCGCCGTCGCCGCGGCCGTGCTCGACGCGCTCAAGTAGCCGGAGCCGCGGAGGGGCGGCAACCAGGCGACAGCCGCCCCCCCGCCACTCGCCGTCACTTCTTCGCCGGCTCGAAGAACTTCTTCCACTGCTCCTTCTCCGTCTCCCGGTCCAGGTACGGCACCCCCTTCGCCATCCACTCCGGCATCGGCTTCCCCTTCAGGTGGTGGTCGAAGAACTGGTGCATCCGCAGGGCGAAGTCGCGGGCGTTGGCCGGGCGGCGGAGGTTGTGCGGCTCGCCGTTGTAGTTGAGCAGGTACACTTCCTTTTCCAGCCGCCGCAGGGCCAGGTAGTACTCGACGCCCTGGTACCACGGCACCGCGTCGTCCTGGTCGTTGTGGATCATCATCAGCGGCGTCTCCACCCGGTCGGCGGCGAACACCGGCGAGTTCTCCAGGTACCGCAGCGGGGCCTGCCACAGCGTCTCGCCGATGCGGGACTGCGTCTTCTCGTACTGGAACTGGCGGGGAAGCCCGGTTCCCCAGCGGATGCCGTTGTACGCGCTGGTCATGTTGCTCACGGGCGCGCCGGCGACGGCCGCCTTGAAGCGGTTCGTCCGCGTCACCATGTACGCGATCTGGTAGCCGCCCCAGCTCTGGCCGTTGATGCCGATGGCCTTCTCGTTGACGAACCCCTTGTCGGCCACCGCTTGAATGGCCGGCAGCACACACTTCATCGCGCTCTGGCCGGGGAACCCGGTCTTGTACGTGATGTCCGGCATCAGCACCAGGTACCCGTTGCTGGCGTAGAAGGTCGGGTTGATGGTCTGCCCCCGCGTCACGCTCGGCACGCGGAAGGTGTGCAGGTTGTCCGTCAGCCGCTCGTAGATGTACACCACCATCGGGTACTTCTTCGACGGGTCGAAGTTCTCCGGCTTCACCAGGATCGCTTGCAGCGGGTCGCCGTCGGTCGTCTTGAACGGCACCAGTTCGGCCGTCCCCCAGTTGTACTCCGTCACTTGCGGGTTCAGGTCCGTCACCCGCTTGATCTCGGTGAACTGGGTGTCCGCGACGTAGTAGTCCGGGTGCTGGCTGAACGTCTGCACGGTGAAGACGAACACGCCGGCGTCCTTCGCCTTCGTCGGCGTGCCGTACTTCCGCGCGCCCATGACCAGCAGTTTCGGTTCGCCGCCGGGTGGGAGGCGGTAGAACCCGGTGTCGCGGGTGTCCACGTTGTCGGCCGAGAACAGCCACGGGAACGACGGGTTCAGCCCCCGCTCCGGGGTGGCGTCCGGGTCGTCCGGCTTCTCGACGCGGATCAGGCGGAAGTGCGTGTTCGTCCGCCGGCCGACGCGGGTCACGTTCACCGGCGGCTCGCTCCCGTCGGCGGCGAACTTCCACAGGTCGAACCGGTCGTACACGTACAGCGACTGGTCGTCGGTCCCCCACCCGGCGATACCGTAGGCCGGCGTCTGACTCGGGCTGTCGTGCTCCTCGTTGAAGAACTTCTCTTCCACCTTTGCCGTCAGAATCGTCTTCTTCCCGTCGGGCACGCTCACGGTGAACCAGTGCTCGCCGTCGAACCCGGCCAGGTACTTGCCCTTCGACGACGGGGACAGCCCGCCGACGTGTTCGGCGACGATCGGCTTCGACTCCCCGTTCCGGATGTTCACCAGCGCGTAATCGGACGGCGACGGGTAATTCCACGTCTGCCCGCGGTACTTCTTGTTCGTGCCGCCGACGGCCCAGTCGCCGAACTCCGGCAGGGTGACGGTGTGGTCCTCGTCGGCGAGGTGCCGGAACTCCTTGGTGTCGAGGAAGTAGACGGCCCGGTAGGTGCGGGTCCGGTCGGCGGCGGCCCGCACCTTCTGCATCGGCTGGATGGCCTCGTCCTTCCAGTGCCACAGGTCGAGTTCGACCTTGTTCGGGTCCGGCCGGGGCGTCGGGGTGGGACGGCCGGGACGTTGATCTTCACCGCCGGCCGGGTCGCTCGCCACTTTCGTGGCCGGAGGCGGCGACTCCCGAATCTCCGCCGTGTTCACGGCCAGCTTCATCCCGTCGGCGGAGAAGTCCAGGCTGCCCCGGTTGACGATCTGCCAGTCCTTCTTCAGGCCGGGCGTGTCCGGCCCCAGCACTTTCACCGCCGGCGACTTGCCGTCGCGCGCCCACAGGTAGACGTTCGGCTTACGATTGACCGACGGCGGGGCGGGTTTCTTGGGATCCGGTTTCGGCGCGTCCTCGGTGAAGTAGAACGCCAGCTTGGTTTGCTTCTCGTCCCACACCAGCCCGGTGTACCGCCCCGGCCCGGCCATCACCGTCGTCGGCGTGGGCATGAACAGCGGCGAGAAATACACCCCCTCGCGGGCCGGCACCTTACCCCCGACCGTGTAGACGATGTGCCGGAAATCCTTGGTGACCGTGTGCGACAGCACGTCGTCGAGCGTCACCTCCTTGCCGCCGCCGAGGTCGGTGACGATCAGGTCCGACCCCGTTGGCGAGCGGTTCGTCGGCGTCTCGTCGCCTTTCCCTTTCGGCCCTTTGGTGCCTTGCTGGTCCGGCACGGCGTCGCCTTTCGCCTTCGGGATCGGGGCGACTTCCTTCTTCGGCTCGGCTTTCGGCTCCTTCTTCGGCTCCGCTTTCGGTTCCTTCTTCGGCTCCGCTTTGGCCTCCGGCTCCGGTTCCATCACCCGCACCAGAATGCCCGCGCCGTCACCGACGACGCTGAAACTCCGCACCTTCTCGTGCCGAGTCACCACTTGCCCGGTGGCCGTGTCCAGTACCGCCAACACCGGCCGGGGCGGCAGCTTCTTGTCGGCCTTGGCCTTGTCCAACTCCGCCTTGGTCGGCTGGAGGACGAAGTACAGGGACTTCGAGTCCGGGGTGAAAGTCGGGCCGCCGGACGGCCCGCCGCGGTTCTGGAACGCGCCCGGCGGGACGGGGAACTGATCGACGTCGGCCGCCTCCTCGCTCCCGCCGGTGGCCGGCGTGCCGGGGGCCGCCGGGCCGGTGCGGGTGCCGGCGTAGAACTTGTATTCCGCCCCGGTAGGGATGTTCTTCACGACGAACGTGGCTTCGCCGACAGCGGGGGCGACGGTGTACGCGAGGAACTTCCCGTCGGGCGACAGGGAGACGCCGGTGGCGGTGTTCCAGATGTCCTGATCGGCGTGGGTGAGGACGCGCTTCTTCGGCGGCTCCTCGGCGGCGAGCGCCGGCAGCATTAGTACCGCCGCGCAGAGGGTGAGTCGGAGCAAGGTGTGACCTCGAAAGATGAATCGGTTGCGATGGCTGATTATCTGGGGGAAATGGCAAAGGGCGAACGGTTTTCCGGAACTGCGGGGTTGGCGGCTGGGGTGTCGGAGCGAAAGTAGCGGTCACACCGGCGAGCCAATCCCCCTAACCGTTGCCCACGAGCGTGCACTCGCCCCAAAAGGGGATCGGACTCCCTCGAATTCATGGTGTCTGGGATTGTCCCGACTCCCCGGCTGGGGTATCCGTCCGGCACTCACGGATAGGGGGATCGGCATATGCTCCGGCGTTGGCTCCTGCTGTTGGCGGCGACGGTCGCGCTGGCTCCGGCCGGATGCGTCGGCCGCATGATGGCGCTGCCGTCGCCGGTGAAGGCCGGGTACGACCCCGCCGAACTGGTCGATCCGGTCGGCGAGTGCCTGAGCGACCACAACCTCGATATGAAGGAGATGTTCGCGCTGGCCGAGCGGATCCGCCAGGAGCGGCGGCCGGCGGTGCTGCCGCCGCCGAAGAACGTCCTGGTGCTGTCCGGCGGCGGGGTGTACGGGTCATACTGCGCCGGCGTGCTGGTCGGGTGGACGCGGGCGGGGACGCGGCCGAGTTTCGACGTGGTCACGGGCATCAGCACCGGCGCGCTCATCGCGCCGCTGGCGTTCCTCGGCCCGGCGTACGACGGCGAACTCCAGACCGTGTACACGACGATGAAGAACAACGACGTGTTCCGCCTGAAGAAGACGGTGCGGTCGCTGCTGTCCGAGGCGCTCGCCGACAACTCGCCGCTCGCCCGTAAGATCGAGGAGATGGTGTCGCCGGCGCTGCTCGCGGCCGTCGCCGCCGAACACACCCGCGGCCGCCGCCTGTACGTCGGCACGACCGACCTGGAGTCCCGGCGGGCGGTCATCTGGGACATGGGCGAGATCGCCGCCCGCGGCACGCCGGAAGACTTGGCCCTGTTCCGCAAAGTGCTGCTGGCGTCGGCGGCGATCCCCGGCTTCTTCCCGCCGGTCCGCATCCCAGTTACGGTGGAAGGCAAGCAACTTGAGGAGCGGCACGTGGACGGCGGGGTGTCGAACGCCCTCTTCTTCCGCCCGCCGTACCGGCCCGGCGGTGGGACCGACCCGCAGGCCGCGCTGTACGGGACGAACGTGTACATCCTCGTCGCCGGTAAGATGTACGCCGATGCGTCGGTGGTCTCCCGCCGCGCGCTGACGATCGCCGCGAACAGCATCTCGACCCTGATCTACTCGCAGACGCGGGGCGACCTGCTGAAACTGTACATGGCCTGCGTGCTGACGGGGATGAATTATTACGTCTCGTCGCTGCCGGCGGACTTCCCGGCCACGGCGTCGAGTACCGACTTCGATCCGGTGGAGATGGCCAAACTGTTCGACGCGGGCGTCCGCCGGGTGGAGGCGGGGACGGCCTTTCGCAACACCCCGCCGGGGTTGGAGCGGGGGGAAGGGACGTTCCTGCGGGCCGGCACGCAGCTCGTCCGCCAGGACCAGGGCGACGCGACACGGGTCGCCCTGCCCCCCCAACCGGGTGAAGTGTTCAGCCTCTTGATGGAGCGATTGCGGATGCAGTTCCAGACCCCGACGGTGGACAAGTAAACCGGCGGGCGGTCACGGGCCGATGGCGTCCGACCCGCTCTCGCCGGTGCGGATGCGGACGCAGTCGTCCAGGTTCATCACGAAGATCTTGCCGTCGCCGATCGCTCCGGGGTTGCCGCTGCGGGCGGCGTGGACGACGGCTTCCACCGTCGCCTCGACGAACGCCTCGGTGACGGCGATCTCCAGCTTCAACTTCGGGATCAGCCGGGTCTCGACCTCCTGCCCGCGGTACACCTCGGTATGGCCCCGCTGGCGGCCGCACCCGCGGACGTCGGTCACGGTCATCAGGTACACGTCTCGCTCGGCGAGCGCCTTCTGGACCTCGTCCAGTTTCTCGGGGCGGATGATGGCGACGATCATTTTCATCGGGAGAGTTCTCGGTGAGAGGGAAGCGGTTTCAGGTTTCAAGTTTCAGAGTTTCAAGACCAACCCCGTCCGGCGTCGCGTCCTGAAACTTGAAACTCTGAAACTTGAAACCGTGAGTGTTTAGGCGCTCGGTGGGTGGAAGTTTACCCACT
>JBBRUO010000167.1:0-10675 GCA_038247725.1 Gemmatales bacterium | reverse complement strand
TCAGCCCGCGCCGCCGGCGGTGACGGTCGCGGCGGCGGCGGCGAGGTCGGCCGGGGCGAAGGTCACGCGGTTCCGCGACCGGACGCAGTCGAGGAAGTTCGCCCACAGCGCTTCGGTCTCGTTCTTCGGCGGGTCGCTCGTCACCACCTCCGTCGGCGGGATGGTCTCCTCCAACCGGGTCGGCAGCCGGCCGCCGCCGCGCGGGTCGTCCTTGATGACCTGGAACCCGCCGGCCACGAACTTCATCGCCCCGTGCCGCCCGCGGATCACGTCCTCCATCGGGTAGGCGCTGGCCGTCGAAGCGGTGACCACCCACTGGCAGTCGTCGAAGGTGGCCAAAAGGGTGGTCACGTCCGGCACCGTGCGGCCGTCGGTTTCGACGAACAGCCCGCCGCCTCCGGTCACGCGGCGGGGCGTCCGGCACCCGGTCGCGGCCATCAGCTTGGCGACGGGGTGCGTGAGCAGGTCGCCGGCCGGCCCGTGGCTGAACTGGCGGTCGCACTTCCACTGCGCGAACACGGTCGGGTCGAACGCCTGTTGCGCCGGGGTCGGGCCGACGGGGACGCCGTTGACTTCGAAGCGGTGTCCGAGGAACAGGTCCCAATCGACGGTCTTGGCGGTCATCCGCGGGGTGACCCGGTGGAACCGCCACTGGCCGCGGATGTCGTTGCGGAAGACGCCGGCCGAGACGTGCGACAGGGGCCCGATCTTCCCGCCGCGGATGGCGTCGTGCGCCCGCCGCCACACCGGGTCGGACAGCCCCTGCACGCCGAGCGTCAGCACCCGGTGGCCGGCGGTCGCGGCGTCCAGAATCGCCTTCGCGTCGGCCGCACTCCGGGCGAGCGGGGTCTCGACGAACACGTCTTTCCCGGCGGCGAGCGCATCCAAGGTCTGCTTCGCGTGCCAGTGGTCGGGCGTGGCGATGCACACCGCGTCGATCTCCTTCAGGTCCAGCAGCCGGCGGTAGTCCTTGGTGACTCGCTTGCGGTCGTCCGGGTTCAGCCCGCACTTGGCCGCCGCCGGGAACAGGCCCTGGCTGTACCGCCGGCGGGTGGTGGTGCCGCCGAACGTGTGGTCGTACTCCTCGTCGAGGCCGTCCCACACGTCGCACACGGCGACCGGCGCGACGCCCCGGTTCTCCATCGCCATTTTCACGATGAGGTGGAGGTGCGCCTGCGCCCGCCCGCCGCAGCCGATGAAGCCGACGCGGAGGATGGCGTTGCTGCCGGGCACGCGGGCGTAGCTGGCGGCCGGCAGCGACAGGGCGGCCCCGGCCGAGGCGCGGAGGAAGTTGCGGCGGTCAACCGGGCGGTGTTCGACGGCCATGAGCGGGAACCAGGAGGACGAGGGCGAACCGGCGGAACATCCATTCTACCCGATTGGACCCGCCGGCGGCAGGGGTGGTTCCGGATGCGGCGGGAGGACTCGGAGGTTCCAGTCGGCGGCGCGTTCATCGCCGCGGGCACGAGAGGTCGCGGCGACGAGACCGAAGAGCGGGCGATTCCTCGTTCCGGACACCCGCCGTGAAATCGCCCCTGTCTTCCGTCAAACCGGTTTGCACTTCCCGTGCCTGTCGCTTGAGGTGGGTGGTACGGTGTCGTACAATTCCCGCGTGCGAGACGCCCCCCTGATCCCCTCGGACTCCGCCGGCCTTCCGCCGCGGACACTCATCGTCGGCCCGTGGCCGTCCGCCGACCCGGCGGCCGTGCGGGTGCCGGACGCCGCCGCCGCGCTGGACGCCCTCCGGGCCGAACAGTTCGCCGCCGTCCTCGCCGACCCCACCCTTTTCAGCACCGTACTCGACGCCGGCCGCCGCGACGCCCTGATCCTGACCTACGCCGAGAAAGGGCTGGCCATGCTCGACCCGGCCGGGGTGGTGACGTGGTGCAACGCGGTGCTACAGGTGTGGTGCGCGGCCGACCCGGTCGGCCAACCGCTGCTGGCCGCGCTGGGGTCGGCGACGATGGCCAGCGACACCGCCGACCCGCTCGCCGCCAGCCGCGCCGGGGAGCCGTCGGTGGCGCGGCTGCACCGCCTGGGGCGGGTCGATCCGGAGTACATCGACCTCCGCTTCCAGCCGGTCCGGGACGCCAGCGGGGCGGTCACCGAACTGCTGGCCCTGGCCCGCGACGTGACCGGCGAGGTGGCCCAGCAGAAGAAGCTGGACGCCCTGCACCAGGCCGGCCGCGACCTGGCCGACCTGGATGTCAGCCAGCTCGCCGTCATGACCGAGCCGGAGCGGATCGCCCTGCTGAAGTACAACCTGCGGCGGTACATCCACGACCTGCTCAACTACGACACCATCGAGGTGCGGCTGCTGGACAAGGCGACCGGCGAGTTGACCCCGCTGCTGGAAGACGGCATGACGAAGGAGGCGGCCGAGCGGACGCTGTTCGCCACGGCCGCGAAGAACGGCGTCACCGGGCACGTGGCGTTCACCGGCACCAGCTACCTGTGCCGGGACACGGCGACCGACCCGCACTACCTGCTCGGCGCGACCGGCGCGCGGAGCTCCCTGACGGTGCCGCTGGTGTACGCCGACGAGGTGGTCGGCACGCTGAACGTGGAAAGCCCGGAGCCGAACGCCTTCGGCGCGGACGACCTGCAGTTCACCGAGCTGTTCAGCAAGGAGATCGCCGCCGCCCTGCACACGCTCGACCTGCTGACGGCCCAGCAGACCGCCGCCGCCGCCCAGAGCGTCGAGGCGGTCAACCGCGAGATCGCCCTGCCGGTGGACGACGTGCTGGCCAGCGCGGCGGTGCTGCTGAAGCGGTTCGGCGGGGACGACCCGGAGGTGGTCGGCCACTTGCGGCGGATCACGACGAACGCCCGGCGGGTGAAGGACAACGTGCGGCGGGTGGGTCGCCAGGGGACGCCGACCGGCACCCCCCGACCGCTGCTCGACCGGCGGGTGCTGGTGATCGAACAGGACGAGCGGCTGCGGCGGGCGGCGCACCTGCTGCTCGAGCGACTGGGGGCGGAGGCGGAGACCGTCGGCACCGCCGCCGAGGGGCTGGCCCTGCTGGCCGACGCCGACTACGACGCGGTGCTGACCGAGGTGCGGCCGGTCGATCTGGGCGGGTACGACACCTACTGCCTCATCCGCGAGGCCCGCCCCGGCGTCCGCGTCGCCCTCACCACCGGGTTCGGGTACGACGCCGCCCACTCGATGGTGAAGTGCCGGCAGGACGGGCTGGAGCACGTCCTGTTCAAGCCGTTCAAGGAAGACCAGGTCGTCCGCGCGGTACTCGGCACCCCGGCGGCCTCTCCCGGTACGTCCCCGCCCGGCAACTTCCTGGGCTGAACCCCCAACTGGAGTACCGCCATGTCCGTCGAACGCCTATCGGGACCACTCCCGCGAACTCCGTGACGTTCACGCAGACGCTCTCTTTGTACCGCCGTCGCAAGCCGTTCCACCCGTTCACCATCGCTCTTCAAAACGGCGACCGATTCGAAGTCGATCACGCGGACGCGCTCGTGATTCGCGACGGGACGGCCGTGTACTTGGCACCGGGCGGAGTCCCGGTCGTGTTCGACCACGAGGCCCTGGTTCCGATCACCGGCGACGTGAAACCGCGGCCGGGCGAGTAGCGAAGCCCGTTGGCCGGCGCGGGCGGCGGCAAGTATGTTGCCCTTCCCGACGCACCGACCGCCGAGCCGCCACCATGTCCACCGCGCCGCCCGACCGCTTCGCCGTCCGTCTCCTGGGCGTCGGGGCGGTGGTGTTCCTGGCGAACGCCGGGTTGCTCGTCCTCCAACTCGTCGCCGGCCGGCTGCTGTCGCCGTACATCGGCTCGTCGCTCGGCACGTGGACGTCGGTGATCGCCGCGTTCCTGTCCGGCATCGCCCTGGGGAACTTCCTCGGCGGGCGGGTGTCCGAGCGGCCGCCGTCGGCCGCCCGGCTGGGGGTGGTGCTGCTGGCGGGGGTGGTCGCCACCCTCTGGGTGGCCGCGCTGCCGATGCTGCTGACCGCCACCGACTGGCACGCCGCCCTGCCGCTGGCCGCCCGCATGCCGGTCCTGGCGTTCGCCCTGTGCCTGCCGGTGGCGACGGTCCTCAGCCTGCTCACCCCGCTGGCCATCCGCTTCGGCGTGCCCGACGTGGCCCACTCCGGAAGCGTGGCCGGCACTATCTTCGCCCTCAGCAGTTTGGGCTGTCTGCTCGGCAACTACCTGACCGGGTTCGTCCTCATCCCGGCGATGTCGGTGAATACCATCGTGTACTCGGTGGCCGGGTTGCTCGCCGTCATCGGCTTCGCCACGATAATGTTGGGTGGTGGGGTGTCCCACATGAGCGAGACCTCGCCGCCCACTCCGACGGCCAAAATGTCGCGGACGCGGCCGGCGCTCCCCCTGGCGGTCGGGTTCGCGGTGGTGTTCCTGTGCAGCTTCGCCGGCATGGCGCTGGAACTCGCGGCCAGCCGCATGATCGCCCTCCAGGTCGGGGTGTCGCTGTTCACGTGGACCGGGGTGATCGGGGTGATGCTGGCCGGCACCACCGTCGGCAACTGGTTCGGTGGCAAGATCGCCGACCGCGCGCACCGGGGCGGCGGGGCCGATCGCCCGCAACTGGTGCTCACCGCGTTGCTGCTGGCGGCGGCCGTGATGGCGGTGTTGGTGATCGTCCTGTTCACCTTCGTCGCCGAGTACACGTTCGGCAACGCCGGCCTCATCCAGCAAGTGGTGGCGCTCACGTTCGTACTCTTCTTCCTGCCCATGACCCTGCTCGGCACCATCTCCCCGCAGGTCATCCGCCTGTGCGTGTGGGACGTGCCGTCGGCCGGGCAGACGGCCGGCCGGGTGTACGCCGTCAGCACCGCCGGGGCCATCGCCGGCACCTTCGCCGCCGGCTACGTGCTGATCGCCGCCGTCGGCATGTTGGGCACCATCCTGATCGCCGCCGTGCTGCCGTGCGTTGCCGTCGCCCTGCTGGTGCCGGTGTGGAAGCGGCCGGCCATGCTGTACGTGATGAGCGCCGTCGGCGGGGCGCTACTGGGCGGGGCGGTGCTCCTGTTCCGCGGACGGGACGACGTGGCCGCCGAGACCAACTACTACACCATCCGGGTGGATCTGGTCAAGGTGTGGAAGGGGCTGCCGGACCCGCTCGCCGCCGCCGTCGGCGTCATGCCCGACCCGCGGCCGGACGTCATCGGGGCACTGTACCTGGACAAGCTGCGGCACTCGGACGTGAACCTGAACGACCCGACCTACTTCTTCTACCGACACGAACAGGTACAGTTGGAGGCGGTGTACGCGGCCGCCGCCCGCAAGCCGAGCGGCCAGAGGCTGCTGGTCATCGGTGGCGGCGGGTACACCCTCCCCCGCGCCGTCCGCACGCTGGTGCCGACGACGGCGGTGGACGTGGTGGAGATCGACCCCGGCGTGACGAAGGTGGCCTACGACAAACTCGGCCTCGACCCGAAGTTGGAGATCCGCTCGTTTCACCAGGACGGCCGCCAGTTCGTCGCCGAACGGGCCGAGCCGAACAGTTACGACGTGATCTCCCTGGACGCGGTCAACGACCTGTCGGTGCCCGGCCACCTGCTCACCAAGGAGTGCAACGACGCGGTCAAGCGGACCCTCGCGGCGGACGGCGTGTACCTGGTGACGGTGATCGATCTGGTGGCCGAGGGCAAGTTGTGGAAGGCCGCCTTCCACACCCTGTCGAAGTCGTTCAAACACGTCTACTTCACCATCCCGGCCAGCGACCTGCGGAATTTCCGGCAGACGGCCGCCGCCCAGCGGATGGCGACCGAACGGCTCGGTCGGCCCGCCGGCGAAGACGAGGTGACGCTCGACGACGCCGTCCGCGCGTTGGACCGCAACGTCATCGTCCTGTACGCCTCGGACACCCCGCTCGACGAGGACGCGCTCGACCGCGTCGTCCGCGACCGCTCCGGCGACCCGTCGGACACCTTCGTGTTGTCGGCGGAGCTGACCGCCGAACTGCTCGCGCGGGAAGAGGCACTCGTCCTGACCGACCAGTACGCGCCGGTGGACAACCTGATGGCCCCCGTCTTCCTGAAACGGTGACGCCCGCGCCCCGGCCGGCCCGACCCGCGCGGCCGCGGGACAGCCGACCGCGACCGGATTCCGTAGCACATTTGAAAAGGCCCACCGACTTCCCGACGACCTGGAGACCACCGTGACCGGCCAACCCGCCATTCTCGACGCCCTCAACCGCGCGCTGACCATCGAGCTGACCGCCATCAACCAGTACTTCTGCCAGTCGAAAATGTGCAAGAACTGGGGACTGATGAAGCTGGCGGCCAAGCACTACGAGGAGTCGATGGGCGAGATGAAACACGCCGACAAACTGATCGACCGCATCCTCTTCCTGGACGGGGTGCCGGAGATCGCCCGGTACGACGTGATCCGCGTCGGCGACGACGTGAAGCAGCAGTTCGAGAACGACCTGGCGCTGGAGACGAGCGGGGTGAAGGCGTACAACGAGTTGGTCAACCAAGCCATCCAGGCGCGGGACAACGGCACCCACGCCCTCGCCCTGGAAATCCTCACCGACTCCGAGGAACACGTGGACTGGCTGGAGACGCAACTGGGGCTGATCGAGCGGGTCGGGCTACAAAACTACCTGGCTCAGCACATGCTCGGCGACGACACCGACGGGGAGTAGACGGCGAGGTACGCCTTCAACTCCTTGTGGCAGCACCGGCACCCGTCACCCGCCCCGGTGACGGTTCGCAACTCGGCCACCGTCACCGCCCCGCGGGTGCGGATGGCGGCGATGACCGTCTCCTCCGTGACGCGCAGGCAACGGCAGACGACGCGCTCCGCGCAACTGCCGACGGCCGGGCACGCGGCGCACGCCCCGTGACAGTCCGTCGCGGTCTGTTCGAGCGGGTCGGCCTCCCACGGCGGGCGCTCCAACCGTGGCAGAGTGTGGCTTGCAACGTGCATGATTTGATGGGGATAGGCTGGCGGGGAGTGATGAGACTCAGTCTCAACTGACCGAATTGTACCGCGCCGCCCGGCCCCCGCAACAGAAATTTCGCTACGGACCGGCCGCAGCCGGTGGGACGCCCCTTTCAGGAACACCTCCCACCGACCGACCCGCGCGGCCGCCGTCACTTCGCCGGGTACACGCTCGTCTTGTCGGCGACGGGGAATTCCTTCGGCAGTGGGATTGTCACGGCCCCGGTGGCCGCCCACTCGGTGCCCCGCAGTAGCGTGGCCGCGAAGCCGACACATCGCATCGAGTTCACGTCGTGGCCCATCGGCGTGTGGAACACCCGCCCTTTGCCGTACTGGATGGTGAAAATCATCGGCTCGCCGACGCCGGTGCCCTTGCCCTTCGGGGCCGTCGCCGTCGCCAACACCTTCACGTTCTCGATGGGGCCGCGGAGGTTGTCGTACAGTTCGTCGTTATTGTGCAGCCACTCCTTCGGCATCCCCTTCGTCACCGGGTGTTCGGCGTCGCGGATCGTAATGGCGAACGGCCCGCTGTAGCGGTGGCCGGTGCTCATGTCCTTGCCGGCCTCGACGATCACTTCCTTGCCGCTGTCATCGACTTTCAGACGCTTGCCGAACTTGGCGTCGCGCCAGCCCATGCCGATCATCTGGTTCCACTCCTTCCAGCCGGTGAAGGCGTTGTTCGCGGCGTGGACGATGACCAGGCCGATCTCGCCCGCCTTCAACTTCGCGTCCAGGGCGTCGTTGAACGCCCGGCCCCAGTTGTCGCCGTTGTAGTTGCTGACGATCACGTCGATCTTCGACAGGTCCGGCTGGAACGCGGCCATCGCCGCCTTGTATTCCTGGGCGTTCCCGCCCTTGGCCGGCGACGTGGCGACCGTCACTTCGAACCGCCCGGCCTCATCCAGGTACGTCTTCAGCACCGGGCTGGTTTCCTTCCACTTGTGGTTGTTCTGGCCGTCGATCAGCAGCACGCGGACCTTCTCCGCGCCGAGGGCGGGGACGGCGGACAGCAGCAGCAGGCACGAGAGGGTTCGCATGGGACGCATTCCGGTAGGAGGGGTGGGACAGAAGCGATTGTCGGCGGGCCGGGGCGCGGCGTCAACGGCACGAAAAAACACCGGCCGAGGGGCCGGTGTCGTCGAGGCGTGTGCCGTCGGTCGCGGGTCACGCGCCCGGGGACAGCGCTTCCTTCAGGTCCTTCACCGGCTGGGCCGTCACCTTGGTGTGGGCCGGCTTGTCCTTGGTGACGTAGAAGGTGCCCGGCTTCAGCTTGTTCTCCTTCTTCTCCCCGCCCTTCACCTTCGCCTTCTTGATGGCCTTCAGGCGGAACAGGCCGGGCAGCAGGATCTTGCCGGGGCCTTTCGACCCGAGTTGGTGGACGATCACCTTCGACAACTCGTCGAACACCGCCTCGATCTGCTTCTTCGTCAACTCCGTCTTCTCGGCCAAGTCGGCGAACAGGGCGGTCTTGGTCATCGCCTTCTTGGGCGCCGCTTTGGCCGGCGCGGCTTTCGCTTTCGCCATGATGAGTCTCCCGTTGGGATTCCAGGGTTTGCCACCTGCGGGCGGCACGCGGCCACGCAGTTCATTCAGACAATACCCCTGAATTCCTAAGGGGAAATACCCGTCACCCCGGAAAATGCCGAGAATTCTCAAGAAAAGCGCCGTTCCTGACGGCGCGCCCGGTGAAACCCCGACGTTTCCCAGCCGTTTCGGGGTGGCGCGCGCCGGTGACGGCGGTCGTAGCGGTTACGCCGCGCCCGTCACCCGACCGACAGAAGGGCGGCTTCGGCGACCAATCCCGGCCCGAACCCCAGCACCACCAGCGGCCCCGTGACCCCCGCCTGGCGCATCCGGTCCACGATGAACCACACCGTCGGCGACGACATGTTGCCGAACTCGGCCAGCACCTGCCGCGAGTACCCGACGGCCGAATCCGGCAGCCCCAGCGCCGCGCACGTGCTGGTCAGGATTTTCGGCCCGCCGGGGTGGACGGCCCACCCGCCGACCGCGTCCACGGTCAGCCCGTGCCGCCCCAGCCAGCCCGTCAGCCACGGCTTCAGGTGCGCGGCGATCAGCTTCGGCACCCGCTTCGTCAGGGCCATCTCGAACCCGTGGTCGCCCACCTTCCAGCCCATGTCCGGCTCGGAGTCCGGGATCCGCACCGACCCGGTGGCCAGCACCCGCACGCCGTCGGGCTTCGCCTCCCCGCTGCCCACCAGTGCCGCCGCGCCGTCGGCGAACAGGGCGTTGGCGATCAGCTTGCCGGGGTCGCCGCCGTAGTAGTAGTGCAGGCTGCACAACTCCACCGCCGCCAGCAGCACCCGCGCGGTCGGGTCGGCGGTGGCGTAGGCGTTCGCCACTCGCAACCCGTTGAGCGTGCCGTGACAGCCCATGAACCCGACATTCACCCGCTCCACGGTGGCGGGCAACCCCAGCGCCGTCATCAGCGCGAAGTCCACTCCGGGCGAGACGAACCCGGTACACGAGACCGTGACCAGATGCGTGAACGAATCCGGGGCGAAGCCGGATTCGGCGAGCGCCGCCCGTGCCGCGCGAATCACCAGCGGCGCGGCTTCGCGTTCGTAGATGGCCATGCGGGCGGCGGTAGACGGGCCGTGCGGCCGGGCCGGGTCGAGCAGGTACGGTGACCCGGTCAGATTCGTGCCGTTCACCACATCGTCGGCCACATCCCGGCCGATCACCTGATGGCGGGCACTCACCCCGGAGCCGGAGTAGATGTCCTCCACCCAGTGGGAAATCGCGGGGTCGGCTAGCACTTTCGCCACGGCGACGGCGTCGGCGCGGGTGAGCCGGTCGGGCGGGGTGGCGGTGCCGAGGCCGTGCAGGACGAAGCTCATCGGGCGGGTTCCGGGGCGAGGGCGGGTGGTCGGTTCAACCCGCGGACGAACGGCGACGCGAGAACGGGCAGCACGCGGAGTGCCGACACCATCATCCGCCGAACCAGCCGCGAACGCAATGCGGGGGCCAACAGCCGGCAGAACCGCTGCCGCCGGCCGATGAGCCGGTGGTGGAGGGTTTCCCACTTCGCGGGCAATGTGGGGTTCCACCCGTCGGCCGTCAGCCGCGCGACCGCCGCCGCGCCACCGACCGCCCACGCCATGCCCTCACCGGTGAACGGTTCGACGTACCCGCACGCATCCCCGACCGCGAACCACCGCTCCCCGGCGATGCGGTCGGCCGTGCGGGTCAGCGCCGGAGTGCCCTTCCAGTCGGCGGCAGCCAGCGCGGGAATCGCGGGAAACCCGGCCTCGGCGAGGGTTCGCGCGGCCGCTTCCCCGAGTCCGCCGGCGTCGCGGACGAAACCGGGGTCGAACGCGGCGGCGATGTCGAGGCGGCTGTCTTCGAGGACCACAAGGCCGACGTACCCGCCGCAGCCGGTGGCCATGAAGATCGAGCCGGGGTGATAGGCCGGTTGCCCACTCACCACCACGCCGGCCCCGATGCGGGAGCGGGCCGTCGCCGGCACGTCGAACCCGTCGGCGGTCGCGGCGGTGCGGCCGTTCAACCCGTCCGCGACGAGGACGACCCCGGCATGGACGGATTTGTTCCCCCCTCCCCGGGGGGGGGGGGGGGGGGGGGGGGGTTGAGGGAGGGCCCCCCCCCCCCCCCCCCCCCCCCCCCCCCCCCCCGGGGGGGGGGGGGCCCCCGGAGTTTGGCGGGGTAAAGCCCCCCCCCCCAAGAAAAAAAAAACAAGGCAAAGGCCGCCAAAGTGTTGGAGG